>CAZADK010000453.1:0-4189 GCA_964483855.1 uncultured Rhodoferax sp. | reverse complement strand
CGCGCGTACACCAGGTCGCGCAAGGCCAGCGACACACTGGGCACGTAAGTGATGATCATCAGGCAGGCCAGAATCACGAGCACGAACGGGATCAGGTGCACAACGATGCGGTCCAGCGATATCCTGGCCACGGTGCAGGCGGCGAACAGGTTCACGCCGAACGGCGGCGTGATCATGCCCAGGGCCAGATTCACCACCATGATCAGGCCGAAGTGGATCGGATCGACACCGAAATGAATCGCCACCGGGACCAGGATGGGTGCCAGCACGAGGATGGCGGCGCTGGTCTCGATGAACATCCCGATCAAGAACAAGGCGACGTTGATGCCCAGCAGGAACATCGCCGGGGACTTCAGCACCTCTTCCAGCCAGAGTCCTATGACAGCGGGCACACCGGCGCGGGTGATCAGGAACGCAAACAGCCCGGCATTGGCAATGATGAACATGATCACCGCACTGGAGAGCACCGACTTTTTCAGGATACGCGCCAGATCGGCCAGGCTGATCTCGCGGTAGATCACGCCGCCGACCAGCAGCGCATAAAACACCGCCACCGCGGACGCTTCGGTCGGCGTGAAGATACCGCCGTAAATGCCACCCAGGATGATGACCGGCATGAACAACGCAAACCCGGCCTGCCAGGTGGCCTTGAGGATACCCATGCGGCCGTCGCCATCCTGTTTGCCCCAGCCCTTCCATTTGGAATGCAGGTAGACGAACAACATCAAGGCCCCACCGATCAGCAGGCCCGGGCCGAAACCGGCAATGAACAACTCGCCGATCGACACTTCGGCGGCCACACCGAACAGGATCATCGGAATCGACGGCGGGATCACCACGCCCAGTTCAGCGCTGGTCGCCTGCAACGCCGCGGCATACGGCTTCGGATAACCGTGTTTGACGAGCGCGGGAATCAGGATGGCGCCGATGGCGAAGGTGGTGGCCACCGACGAGCCGGAAACGGCAGCGAAGATCATGCAGGTCAAAACGCAGGTCATCGGCAGACCGCCCTGAACACCGCCGACCACGCTCTTGGCAAACTCGACCAGCCGGCGCGAGATGCCGCCGGTCTCCATGATGTTGCCTGCCAGGATGAAAAACGGAATCGCGGCCAACGGGAATTTGTTCATCGAGTTGAACATCTCCTTGACCGATATCAGCATGTGGGCGTTGTTCATCTGCATGCCGGCAAGCGCTGCCAGCCCGATCGACACCGCCACAGAAACCGACAGCGCAAAACACAGCGCCATCGTCGAGATCATGACGAAACTCATATTGAGGCCTCCGCGCAGCGCGCTGCGGCATGATCCTTGGGAGCGGCCCGGCAGATCACTGCGCCGACTCCAGTTCATGCCGCTGGGGATCGACCAATTGGCCGATCAGGCCGATGACGCAGAACACGCCACCGACCGGCAACGCCAGGTAGGCCCAGAACATCGAGACATTCTCCAGGCCGATCACGCTCTGGACCTTGCCCCGGTTGGCGTAGTCCCAGCCCCACCAGATGATCACCAGCACCAGCACCATCGAGGCGAGGAAGACCACCCACTCGAGCACCCGCTTCAGCGCCGCGGGACTCCAGCGGTAGATCACGTCGACGCTGACCATGGCGCCTTGGCGAAACGCCATCGGAATACCCATGAACACCATCCAGATCAGGCTGAACCGGATCAGCACCTCGGACCACTCGGCCGGTTGCTCGAGGATGAACCGGGTGATGATCTGGTACATGCCCAGGCTGGCGGCGATGGCCATCATGGCGCAGGCGGTCACCATTGCAAACCCGGTGGTGAACCGCTCGAAACGCAAAAACGCGGTCTTCATGCGTCAACTCCTGCCGTGGCGTGGGCGCGGCTGTGGATGCAGCCCGCGCACCGGCGAGAGGCGGACGAAGGCCATGCAGGCGCTTACTTGACGTTGCGGATGCGGTCGATGGCCGCCTTGCCGAACTGCTTCTCGAAGTCGGCGGCTGCCGGCGCCATCGTGGCAACGAATTTGGCCTTGTCCAGGTTTTCGACCACGGTCATGCCCTTGCTGCGCAACTCGGCGACACCCTTGGCATCGTCCGCGGCAACCCGCGCGCGATTGGCCTTGGTGGCTTCCTTGGCCGCCTCGATGAAGGATTGCTGGTCGGCAGGGCTGAGCTTGTCGAAGGCTGCCTTGTTCATCAGGAAGATCGCTGGCGAATACACGTGACCGGTCAGGCTCAGGTGTTTCTGGACCTGGTCGAACTTGGCTGCCATGATCACCGACAGCGGATTCTCCTGGCCGTCCACCGTACCCTGTTGCAACGCGGTAAAAACTTCGGGGAAGGCCATTGGCGTGGGCACGATGCCGAAGGCCTTGTAGGCAGCAATGTGGATCGGGTTCTCCATCGTGCGCATCTTCAGGCCCTTGAGGTCGTCGGGGCTCTGCACCGAGCGCTTGTTGTTGGTCATGTGGCGCACGCCGTTCTCGGCCCAGGCCAGGGCCTTGAAACCCTTGGGTTCGAATTGCTTGAGCATCTCCTGGCCGATCGGGCCATCGAGCACCGCGTGCGCGTGCGCCTTGTCGCGGAACAGGAACGGGATGTCCAGGATCTTGGCTTCGGGCACAAAATTAGGCACCGGGCCGGTGGAGGTCAGGGTCAGTTCCTGGGTGCCCAGCTGGACCGCCTCGATCGATTCACGTTCGCCACCGAGCGAGCCCGAATAGAAGTTCTGGATCTTGTAGCGACCGTTGGTGCGTTTCTCGACCTCACGCGCGAACACGACCAGACCGATACCCTGGTGCGAATCCTCACCGATCGAGATGCTGCTGCGCATCGTCACCTGGGCGCTGGATACGCTGACAAAACCGGCGGCCAGTGACAGGCCGATCAGCAGTGCTTTCAATTTCATGGGAAGTCTCCTTGTTGCAAAACGGGGCTGTAGTTTACGGGCGGAATGGTCGCCGCGCCGGGGCCGATCCCGATCGACGCAAGGGTTTCCCCCGATTGCGCGTTGAGTCGACCTCCGAAAGGGTTCGGCATCGCCGTCTTCACTGCTGCCGATAACGCTCGATGACATCGCGGTTGACGTCGATACCGAGCCCCGGCCCGTCGGGGATGGCAACCCGCCCGTTGTGCATGGTAATCGCTCCGAAGATCAGGTCCTGGCGAAACGGATGCGCGGACTGGTCGTACTCCAGCATCGGCTCGATCGGGTTCAGCGCCAATGGTGCTGGCGCCAGCGTGGCCAGGAACTGCAGCGACGCGGCCAAGCCGATGCCCGAGCCCCAGACATGCGGCGTGATCGGCATGTGCCAGGCCTGCGCCAGCGCGGCGATCTTGCGGCATTCGGTGAAGCCGCCAGCCGAACACAGGTCGGGCTGCAACATGTCCACGGCGCGGCGCGACACCCATTCGCGGAATCCGACCTTGGTGAACTCGTTCTCGCCAGCGGCCAGCCAGATGTTGGTCAGGTTCTTGAGTTCGCGGTAACCGTCGATATCCTCGGGCGAGATCGGCTCCTCGAACCAATGGATGTCGTCCGGCTCGATGGCCTTGAGGATGCGCCGCGCCGCGCCGACGTGATAGGCATGGTTGGCGTCGACCATCAGTTTCGGTCCGCGACCGATGGCCTCGCGCACCGCGTGGATGGTGGCGATGTCCTCCTCGACGCCAAAGCCGATCTTGAGCTTCATCGCATCGAAGCCGTTGGCCAGGTGCCGGCGCGCCTCGTCGATCGCCTCGGTCGGATAAACCCCACCCCGGCGGCGGTAAAAGCCGGTGGCGTAGGGCTGCACCGAAGTGCGGTGGGCTCCGCCGAGCAGTTTGTGCACAGGCTTGCCGAGCGCCCGCCCCAGGCAGTCCCAGATGGCGATGTCGACGCCACTGATGGCATTGGGTACGGCGCCTTTTTGGCCGAACGGCCGCGTCAGGTTGTACATGCGCTCCCACAACACCTCGACGTCGAACGGATCCTGTCCGACGACGATGGGCTTGAGCGCGTGCCCGATGATGGTCGCCGCGATCTCCGGCGGCTGCAGGCCGTGGCACAAGGATTCGCCCCAGCCATGGATGCCGTCGTCGGTGACGACCTCGACCAGCACGGCGCTGCGTTTGTGGACCCAGCCCATCGAGAACGCGAACGGTTCATCCAGCGGGGTACTCAGGACATAGGTCTTGACGTCGGTGATCTTCATGGTGGGGGATGGCTCAGGGGTGGGT
>CAZADK010000452.1:0-4200 GCA_964483855.1 uncultured Rhodoferax sp. | reverse complement strand
GCCCGCTGTACCAGGGCCCGCTGACCTTGCTCGCCGGCCCGCAGCGGCTGGAGGCGGCGTGGTGGGATGTGGCGCGTGTACCTGCTGTAGCCGCATCGGTAACCGTGGTAGCGCCAGGGCCGCGTCCCGTCGAGGCTTCGTCACCCACGGTACGGGTAGGTGCGACGCCAGACCCTTTATCCCCTGGACCCGACGCGCCGCAGGGCAGCCGACTGGCATTGCGGGACTATTTCCTCGCCCACAGCGCGCAGGCCGGTTTGTTGTGGGTCTACCGCGAGCGGCTGATGACGCGACGCATCGAGGGTGATAAACAGGTCGGGAACTGGTATTTGCACGGGGTGTTCGGGTGAGAGCGTGAGAGGCGAAGGCTGGCGCAGATACATGCCTGGCCAGCACCCGAATGAAGCTGCACACACACACCAAGGAGCGCAAGTGGATATCGAACAGTTGCCGGGTATCGAAACGCGAATTCAGGTGATGCGGGGCATCAAGGTGATGGTCGACGCCGATCTGGCAGCGCTGTATGGCGTGACGACCAAGCGGCTCAACGAGCAGGTCAAACGCAACCGTGCCCGGTTTCCGGGCGACTTCATGTTCCAGCTGAGTGAGGCCGAGAAGACCGAGGTGGTCGCAAATTGCGACCACCTGCGCAAGCTCAAATTCTCGAAGTCCCTGCCCCACGCCTTCACCGAACACGGCGCCATCCAGGCTGCCAATGTGCTGGCGTCCCCACAAGCCATCGAGATGGGCATCCACGTCGTGCGCGCATTCGTGTGCATGCGCGCCCTGGCCACCACGCACGACGACCTGTCCGGCGCCTCGCGGCGCTGGAACACAAGGCCGAGACGCTGGCGCTGCACCACGACCAGTTGCAGCATGACACCCACACCCAGTTGCGGCAGGTGTTCGATGCACTGCGCGCGCTGATGACGCCGTCGCCGGAGCCAGTCAAGCGGCCGATCGGGTTTGTAGCGCCGGGTGAGGCGGGCCGCAAAGGCCCAACCAGCTAACCTGACGTCACAGGCGACTGGGCGGAACGAGCAGGCATGTCGGCCTTTATCGATCGGCAACATCCAACAGCGCCTTGGGGTTTGTGCGGGCAATGGCGAGCAGGGTGCGTGCTGCGCCGCTCGGCTGCTTGCGCCCTTGTTCCCAGCCTTGCAAGGTGCGTACCGAAACGCCCGCCAGATTCGGGCACCACATCGCCGGCGTCAGGATATTGCGCGATGTAAGTCGCGAACGCATCACGCTCCTCTTCGGTCCAGTACATCGGCCATTGCCTCTGGAACAGGGTCGTTTCGACGGCCGTGAACATTGACGATGGCTATACGCCGGGGGCGTATAGCTGTCCAGATGTGAAAAAAAAGCCAGGGCATTGACGACGGTGTGCAGAGTTGTACGGATATTGACACCTATGATACTGTTGTTATTAACAGTATTTGTGTGGAGCCCCTTCCTGCCAACGCTTTCCATCCATTGCAAGACTGACGTTTCCCATGTGGACCCCCCTGCCGGCCTACGCCGAGCTCCATTGCCTGTCCAGTTTCAGTTTCCAGCGCGGAGCCTCGCAGCCGGAGGAACTGGTTGCGCGCGCAGCCGCGCTCGGTTATGCCGCGCTGGCCATCACCGATGAATGCTCGGTCGCGGGCCTGGTTCGAGCCCATGTCGAGGCGAAGAAACACGGGCTGAAGCTGCTGCCGGGGGCCGAATTCCGGGTGCAGGGAGCGCTGCCGCGGTCGGCGTCCGATCATGTGCCGCAGACACCGGTGGCCGACGCGCTGGGTCGGCAGGGTCGGGCCGCGGTGCCGGTGGGTGCAGCGCCGCCGGATGCGGTTGCTGGCGCGACCGTGCACGCGGCCCTGGCGCCGCATGGCGACATCACGCTGGTCGTGTTGCCGCACGGTCTCGATGGCTGGGGCAACCTGTGCGAGTTCATCACCGCGGCCCGTGCCAAGGCGGTCAAGGGTGACTACCAGGTCAGCTGGGCCGGCAGTGACCTGGCGTCGCTGCAATCGTGCGAGGTGTTGCTGGTGCCGCCACGGGGCATGGCGTTTGAGCTGCTGTGGGGGTTTTGCCGCCATGCCAAGGTCTTGTTCGGCGACCGGTTGTGGCTGACGCTCGAATTGCTGCACGGCCTGGACGACGACCTGTGGCAACACACGCTCACGCAGGTATCGCAGTACAGTGCCGTGCCACTGGTCGCCGCGGGCCACGTGCTCATGCATGTGCGCTCGCGCAAGCCGTTGCAGGATGTCATCACGGCAGTGCGCATGGGCCGACCCGTGGCCGAATGCGGCTTTGACCTTCAGCCCAACGCCGAGGCCCATCTGCGCGCGCGGCTGCGGCTGGCCGGCATCTATGCGCCAGAACTGCTGCAGGCAACCGTCACCGTGGCCGAGCGTTGCCGCTTCAGCCTGGACGAACTGCGTTACCAATATCCGCTCGAGACGGTGTTGCCAGGGCTGACCGCGTCGCAGACGCTGCGCCAGTTCACCTACGAGGGCATGAGCCAGCGTTATCCGAACGGCATTCCGGCGCAGGTGCAATCGCAGGTGGAGCACGAACTCGAATTGATCTCCGAGCTGCATTACGAGATGTATTTCCTGACCGTGTACGACATCGTGCGGTTCGCGCGCGAGCGCCACATCCTGTGCCAGGGCCGGGGTTCGGCGGCCAATTCGGCGGTCTGTTATTGCCTGGGCGTGACCGAGGTCGACCCCTCGCGCATGAGCGTGTTGTTCGAGCGTTTCATCAGCCGCGAACGCAACGAACCGCCCGACATCGACGTCGATTTCGAGCACCAGCGGCGCGAGGAGGTGATCCAGTACATCTACAGCAAGTACGGCCGCGAGCGTGCCGCCATCACCGGCGTCGTCGTGACCTATCGGCCCAAGAGCGCGATCCGCGACGTCGGCAAGGCGCTGGGTATTCCCGAGTCGCTGGTGGACGCATTCGCCAGGCAGCATCGCTGGTTCGATGGCGTGATGCGTCTCGAACAATCGCTGCTCGAGACGCTGGACAACGCCGGCCTGTCGGCCGACGACCCGCGCATCGTGTTGTGGCTGGAGTTGACGCACCAGCTGCTCGGCTTTCCGCGCCACCTGAGCCAGCATGTCGGTGGCTTCGTGCTGACGCAGGGCAAACTCACGCGCCTGGTGCCGGTCGAGAACGCGTCCATGCCCGACCGTTCGGTGATCCAGTGGGAGAAGGACGATCTCGATGCGATGGGTCTGCTCAAGGTCGACGTGCTGGCTTTGGGCATGCTCAGCGCGATCCGGCGTTGCCTGGACCTGATCAGCGCGCAGCGCGGCTATACCTTTCAGATGCAGGATATCCCGGCCGAAGATGGTGCCACCTACGACATGATCTGCGCCGCCGACACGGTGGGTGTGTTCCAGATCGAGAGCCGGGCGCAGATGAGCATGTTGCCGCGCTTGCGGCCGCGTTGCTTCTACGACCTGGTGATCGAGGTCGCGATCGTGCGCCCGGGTCCGATCCAGGGTGGCATGGTGCATCCGTATCTCAGGCGCCGCCAGGGGCTGGAGCCGGTGGAGTACCCAGGCCCGGGCCTGCGCGAGGCGCTGGGGCGCACGCTGGGCGTGCCGATCTTCCAGGAACAGGTGATGCAGATCGCGATGCTGGCCGCCGGCTTCAGCGCTGGTGAATCCGACGACCTGCGCCGCTCGATGGCGGCCTGGAAACGCAAGGGCGGCGTGCACAAGTTCTACGACCGCATGGTGCAGGGCATGGTCGCCAATGGCTACACCGAGGTATTTGCGCAGAACATCTTCAAGCAGATCGAAGGTTTCGGCGAATACGGCTTTCCCGAAAGCCACGCCGCCAGTTTTGCGCTGCTGGTCTACGTGAGTTGCTGGCTCAAGCACCACGAACCAGCCTGCTTCCTGGCCGCGATGCTCAACTCGCAGCCACTGGGTTTCTACGGCCCGTCGCAACTGGTGCAGGATGCCAAGCGCCACGGCGTCGAGGTGCGCGCCGTCGACGTGATGTGCAGCGACTGGGACAACACGCTGGAGGGTGCCAGCGAAAGCACCGGGCAGCACATGCAGGTAGCTGGACTGTCGGGAACGTGCATGGAGGCGTTGGATGAGGAGCGCGTGGGCGAGGAGCGCGTGAGCGAGGAGCGCGTGGGCGAGGAGCGCGTGAGCGAGGAGCGCGTGAGCGAGGAGGGCGTGAGCGAGG
>CAZADK010000451.1:0-4202 GCA_964483855.1 uncultured Rhodoferax sp. | reverse complement strand
GGCGAGCGAATAACCCAGCTCGCCGCCCTCGTGGATCGAGCCCGGCGTCTCTGGTGCCACATGGCTGGGGATGCCGCCGGGCCACGAGAACTGGCGAAACAGCCGCCGCATGCCGCTGCGGTCGCGTTCGATGGCGGGGTAGTGCTCGGTGTAGGCGCCCTCGAGATAGGTGTTGGCGACGATGCCGGGGCCACCATGGCCGGGGCCGACGATGAGCAGCATGTCGAGTTCATGCGCCTTGATCAGCCGGTTCAGGTGCACGTAGATCAGATTCAGGCCGGGGGTAGTGCCCCAGTGCCCGAGCAGGCGCCGCTTGACATGCTGCAGCGTCAGAGGCGTCTCCAGCAGCGGGTTGTCCTGCAGATAGATCTGCCCGACCGAGAGGTAGTTGGCGGCGCGCCACCAGGCGTGCAGCTTGTGCAGATCATCGGGTGCAAGGGTGTCTGGCATCGTGGCTCCAGTAACGGGTAATTTCACAAGGGGAACACAACACAAGGCTCGCCGTCTGTGCGCTGGCGGACGCAAGCGGGCGGTGCGCGAACCTGCTTGCTCCGCGATTGCCTGGCCGCATGGCCTGCGTGTCGTCAGACGCCTTTGGGCACGGTGAGGACGGATTGTGTTGTGTCGTCTCGAAATATCCGCTGACTGGGCGCATCCGTTGATGGTTCGAGTCTAGCGGGAGCGGTCCAACATGGCCGAGCCAACCGCCAGAATGAGGAAGACGACGCATAGAACCTTGGCAATGCCCGCTGCCCCGCCGGCGATTCCGCCAAAACCCAGTACGCCGGCAATCACTGCGATGACCAAGAATACGCCTGCGCGGTTCAACATGACTGAACTCTAGATGCCACGCAGCAAACGCGATGCAGGCGCACATCCCTGGTCGCGGTAGGACGTGGCCGACGCCCTACGGGCCGAGCCATACAGACTGGCGGTTACCGGAATGCAAACGCTGCGGGTGGCGCGTCCGGTTTACTTGGTCGTGCGCAGGCACGGATCCACTTTTTCGTCACTGCCCAGGTCGATGAATGGCAGCAAGGCGGCCGGGGCTGCAATCGCACCCAACACCAATGCGGCAATGGTCCTGGCAGCCAGCTTGTCCTTTTCAATAGAAACGTTCGGTTGCGACCAGGGGCCGGTCACGCTCAATGGCGCGCGCAACGAGAAAAACGACATGTCCTTGGGTTTGGCCACAGCCCGCAATGCAAACGTCTCCGATCGCAGGTCGATGCTGCCGGTGACTGCAAGTGTCGAGTCCGAGTTGTCCATCACCGCACGGTCGATCGTGGCCACCCCTGTTTTCAAGCTCAATTGCGTGCGTGCACAACGCATCGGAAGGGCGGCATCACCCTTCAACAACAGGCCCAGGCTCTGCGCCAGATCCAGCCCCACCAGTTCCACAAGAAGGTGTGAAATCGCACCGTTTCTGATGAGAGCGTCAACCTGCCCATGGAGAGAGCCCACGATTTCCTGCGTGGATTGACCCGTGCCGTCGAGAACCATCTTGGCGGACAGCTTCCCCGTCAAATACGGGACGGGCCGTGAAGACGACGGCACTTCCGTGCGACCCACCTGCAACCACCTTGCCACGTCGACATCGCTGAGCGCCAGGTCAGCCTTCCACTTGGCAGCGTTGCCTCGGCCATCGAGCTGCATCGATCCCGCTACCGTGCCGCCCGCCGCCACTGCACGCAGATGGTTGAATGTCAGAACGCCTTCCTGCAATCGCAAGTCGGTCTGCAGCCCAGACAAGGGCGCCAGCGCCTGGGCGTTCAGATCGAACACCGCGATCTCCACATTGACCTGCGCGTTCATGGCGTTCAGGGAAGGCAGGTCGAACTTCTTGCTCGGCAGCAATCGACGCCGCCGCGTGTCGTTCGACGCGAGAGCCTTGGCCGGCCCGTCTGCACCGATCGCAGGGCCCAGGTCCACCAGCCGCAGTCGCCGCCCGCTGAGACTCCCACTCAGCATGGGCGGCGTGGCCCGGGAATCGTATTGGAAATCGCCTGCGAGATCGCTGCCGCCAATGACTATCTTGTCGGCAGCGAGCGTCCAGACGCCGTCGTCGTGCGTCAAGCCGGCATCGAGCTCGAACGGCGGCGTGGCGGGCAACGTCACGCCGATCGTGTCGCCGACGGCGGCAAGAGACGGGCCGCGCAGGTGCAGAAGGCCGTCCACTCGGCGAGCCGAAAACAACGCACTGGCTTTGCCGTTGAAACGAATCTCCGATCGTCCAACAGAGCCGCCCAGGCTGATCGGCACGGGTCTCGCATCCCCATCTTCCTGGATCAGCGCCAGCGGGTCGTCGGCATGTGCCGTCAAGTCCACCGGCACCGACCGGAACCGACCTTTGGCTTTTGCGTCGAAGCCGAGACCGTTTTTGGCATTGTTCACGGACAGCGCCAGATGGGTGGCGGCAGTCTGATCGACCCATCGTATGGTGCCTTGGTCGATACGCAGCAGTTCGAAACGAGGCCACGATGGATCGGCGTCGGTGGTGGACTTGTTGGTGCCCACGTTCCAGCTGGCCCTGCCGTCCTTTTCTCGTACCAGTTCTGCCTGCAGCTGCGAAGCAGTCAGGCGCCTGACCACGATCTCCCCGCCTCGCGCCGCCCGCCAGGCATCTGACCAGCGCCAACTCAGATGCAGGTCTTGCGCGCGCAACAGATGTTCCACGTTCACTCCTTGCGCCGCACCGACGACCAGCGAGTCGGTGCGCAAGCTTGGCGAGCCGATCAGGCGAAGCCGGAAATCACCGTCAAATTGCAGCGGAACGTTCAGATGCTTCGACAACAGGGTCGCGAGCGGGCCACGCAGGAAGGGCCAGCCCATCGTTTCGCCCGCGGCCAAAACCAGGCCTGACCCCACCACGGTGGCGGCGACGATGCGCCATCCGCGACTGCGCGGCCAGTATTTGCCAAAGTGCGTGGTCAATCGGGGCATGGTTGTTTGGTCGTGCGGATGCGCGCGCGAATGAGCGACAGTGTTGCCTCCCAGTGTGCGCCTTGGCGTTCATCGCCGAGGTAACCGAAGCACCTTGCAACGCGTAAGACGGCAGGTGAATCGTGGGTAGGAGATCGCCCATCGACACCCTTGACCAGTGGTGATGTGGGCCGTGTTGAGTCATACTGACATCGGCACGACACGAGGTCTTCTGCATTCGCCATGACCGCACAAACTTCTCAGCCCATCGATTGCACCACCGAAGACCTGATGGCGCAGTCCTTGGCGCACGACAAGGAGCCCGGATTGCAATCGCGCTGGAAGACCTGGTGGACTCTGACACGCTCGGCCATGTCGGCCTGGGTCGACGACTATGCGCCCAGCATGGGCGCCGCCTTGTCGTATTACGCGGTCTTCTCGCTCGCCCCGCTGCTGTTCATCGTCATATCCGTGGCCGGATTGATTTTCGGACAAGAAGCGGCGCACGGAGAGATCTTCGGTCAATTGCGATCATTGATGGGCTCCGAGGCGGCTGCAGGCATTCAGGACTTGCTGGCGAATTTCGACAAACCTTCCAAAGGCATCACGGGCACGCTCGTTGGCGCAGTGTTATTGGGGATTGGTGCCACATCGGTATTCGGCGAGTTGCAGGATGCGCTGGATCGGATCTGGCGCGCCCCCGTCAAGGCAGGCGGGAGCAGCATCTGGCTCCTGTTGCGCACGCGTCTGCTCTCTTTTGGGATGGTGCTCGCCCTTGGCTTCCTGCTGATCGTCTCGTTGGTGTTCAGCGCGGCTCTCTCGGCGCTGGGCAAATGGTACGGAGGGTTTTTCGTCAACTGGGAGACTCTGGGGCGTGTGGTGGATGTGATCGTCGGCTTTGCATTGACCACCACGGCGTTTGCACTGATCTACAAGCTGATGCCACGGGTGCGGGTCAGCTGGACTGACGTGTGGGTGGGTGCGGTGGTGACCTCTATTCTGTTCACCTTGGGCCGTTTGCTGATCGGCCTGTACATTGGTCGCGCGGGCGTGACCGACGGTTTCGGTGCAGCCGGGGGCATCATCATCGTCTTTGTCTGGGTCTACTACTCGGCGCAGATATTCCTGATCGGGGCCGAGTTCACCTGGGCCTATGCACAAACGTTCGGATCGCGCCGGCCTGCATTGACGGCGCCCACGCCCGAGCCGCAAGTGCGTCAAGTGCGTCAAGTGCCGCAGCGTACGTCGTCGCCTCGGGCCTGACGGCGACGACGTACGCT
>CAZADK010000450.1:2650-4203 GCA_964483855.1 uncultured Rhodoferax sp. | reverse complement strand
CCATTCAGCCCGTGCGGTTCAGCGGCCGCAGCCGCACGTCCTTGCACAGCGTGTCGAAGCCGCGCCACGCGACCACGCCCAGCAGCGCCGAGAGCAGGAACAACCAGGCGCTCAGGCCGGTGGAGCCCGGCACGTAACCATGGGCGTCCCAGCCCAGGTACAACGCCATGCCCAGGAAGGGCGCAAATGCTCCGCGCACGCCGGTCAGCGTGACGTGGATACCCATGTAGGTCGAGATCTGGTCGCGCGGCGCGAAGTCGTTGTGGCCGAGTTGCCAGGCCAGGTTACCGCCGCCATTGACGATGCCGGTGATGATGCGGCCCAGCGCCAGCCACCACAAGGAGAATGTCCAGGCGCCCCAGAACATGATCAACACGCCGATCACCCAGCCCGCGTTCTGCCGGGCGCGAAACACGGTGACGTGGACCTTGTCCAGGTAACGCGCCCACAGCGGCATCGTGGCCAGGTTCAGCGTAAACGGGATCAGCATCACGATGCCGATGCTCACCACGTAGCTGGCCCCGAGCTGCTTGGTCACCAGGTAGACCAACGGCGGCTCGAGCATCATGTTGGCCGTGCCCGAGATGAACTGGTGCAACTGGTACCGCGCATACAGCGTGTCCTTGCGCAATACCTCGAAGAAGCCGTCGCGCCGGCGGCCCTCCTGCGCACCGCGCCGCTCCATGACCCGATGCCGCTTTTCTCCGCGCACCAGCACGCCGCGGAACAACCAGACGCCGATGCCTCCGAACAGCGCGCCGGCCGCGTAGATCCAGCGGAAGTTCTCGGGATGGGCGTCCAGGATCAGGCCGGCCAGGCTGGTCGTGAGCACCACCGTCAGGCTGGTGATCGCCTGCAGCCGCCCGGTGGCGCGGGCCCGCAGCACCCGGTCGTAGTTCAGGCTCCAGGCCACGCTGCGCACCGTGATGATGCCGGTGATCAGCACCCGGCACAGGATGACGCTGGTGAGCAGGATCCAGGCGCCCGACTGCGAGCGCGGGCTGATGGCGATCGCCGCCACGCACAGCAGCACCAGGGTCTGCAGCGCCACCACCATCGGGATCTTGGAGCGGCCGGTGGCGATGCGGGTCCAGACGAAACTCGACAGGTTGCCGAACATCGGCGCGGCGGAGATCACCGCGATCACCCAGGGTTCGACGTTGAACGCCTTGGCCGCCACCACCGCGACGAAACCGCCTTCCATCAGGCTGGTGGCCAGCGGCAGCGTCAGTTCGCTGAGTTGTTCGCGTCGAAAGCTCTTTTGCACGGCCGGATCGAGTTCCGGGATCTGGAAGAACTTGTCGAATACGGACATGGGCGCTGGGCGCAGGCGGTCGTGAATCGGCCATTCTAGGTTGCAGCGCCGTTGCTTGGACCCCCATCGATGGCGGCGGCGTTTCGTGTCCGGAAACCGGATCGGATGGCGCGCATGCCGCTGGCAGTCACAACTTGCCGGGCTGCAGCAACACGACCAGTGCGCCAGCGCCTCCTTGGGCCGGGCGCGCCTGCACGAAGGCGAGTTCGCCCGAGCGCATGTCGATCATCAGCACACC
>CAZADK010000450.1:0-2640 GCA_964483855.1 uncultured Rhodoferax sp. | reverse complement strand
CACCATCCAGGCAAACACCTTGCGCTTGAGCACCGGCGCCTTCCCGGGCGAGCCCAGCCCCTTGCCATGCACCACCCGCACGCAGCGGATGCCGTGCGACCGCGCCTGGCGCACAAACAGCGCAAGCTGCGCACGCGCTTCGTCGCTGCGCAGGCCGTGCAGGTCGAGCTGGCGCTGGATCGTCCAGTGGCCCTGGCGCAACTTGCGCGTGACGTCGGTGCCGATGCCGGGACGCCGGAAGCTGAGCTGGTCGTCGGCGTCGAGCAGCGTGCCGACGTCGAACTCGTCGCTGATCGCCTCGGACAACACGGCCTGCTGGTCGAGCAGGTGCTGGCGCGGAATGGGCAGCACGGGTGCCGCGATGAGCAAGGCCCGGCCGTGGTCGGGCAGAACCTGCACCGCGCCGGCCGCGCGCAGGAACAGGTCGCGCGCGCTGGCCTGTCGGTGCAGCCGTGCCGCTGCCTCGGCCGCTTGCCGTGCCTGCGCGAGCGCATGTGCACGCGCCTGCGCGTCGATCTGCTGCTTGACCTGTTTGAGCTCGGCCAGCGAGCGCACCGGCTTCAAACCAGCCCCCGCTCCGCCATCGACAACGCCAGACCCGGCGCGACGATGACATGGTCGAGCACCCGCACATCAACCAGCGCCAAGGCCGCACGCAGTGTTTGGGTCAACGCCTCGTCGGCGCGCGAGGGCTGCACCGATCCGCTCGGATGGTTGTGCGCCAGCACGACGGCGGCGCACTGGTGGTGCAGCGCGCGCAACACGACCTCGCGCGGATAGACGCTGGTCTGGGTCAAGGTGCCACGGAACATCTCTTCCATCGCCAGCAATCGGTTCTGCACATCCAGGAAGAGTACCGCAAATACCTCATGGGCCCGGGCCGCCAGGTGCAATTGCAGGTAGTCCTTCACGGCATTGGGCGACGCGAACGCGGCGCGCTGGCGCAACTGCTGGGCCAACACGCGGCGCGCCAGTTCCAGCACCGCCAGCAGTTCGGCGCATTTGGCCGGCCCCAGGCCCTTGATGCGTTGCAGGTCGGTGGCACTGGCGTTGAGCAGCCCGGCGATACCATCGAAGCCGGGTTTTCCGTCGGCGTTGGCGCCGACGTGCAGTAATTCGTCGGCCATCTGCAACACACCCTTGCCGCGGATGCCGGTGCGCAGCAACAGTGCGAGCAGTTCGGTGTCGCTGAGCGCGGCAGCGCCGCGCGCAAGCAGCTTTTCGCGCGGGCGGGTCTCCGGTGGCAGGTGCTTCAGCGGCATGGTCGTTGGCAGGGCCTTTGGCGGCGTAGCGCCTGCCGTGGCCGTGGGATTCCTACAATCGGTTTCAGGAAGCAGACGGGATTCATTGTGCGGACTGCCTGTAGCTTCATGGTCGCCGGCCATGATCGATTGGGGGGACGTGGTGGTTCGACCGCCACTTTTGCGTTGAGCGTGCCGGGCGAGCCGAGCCGTGGCGTCCACGCGCAATGCAGTTGTCGGCTGTCGCCCCCGCCTTCCTACAATGCGCCTTACCATGACCAGCACCATGACTTCCACACTTCCCTGCGTCGAACCCGCGTCCTTCCTGACGCTGCACTACCGCCTGTCCGGCCCGCACGGCGACATCATCAACACCTTCGGCGGCAAGCCGGCGACGTTGTCGCTGGGCACTGGCGCGTTGTCGCCTGCGGTCGAGCAATGCCTGATCGGCCTGGAGGAAGGCAGCCGGAGCACGTTCGCGCTGCCGCAGGGCGTGGCCTTCGGCGAACGCCAGAGCGAGATGCAGCAGTGGGTGGCGCGCAAGCTGTTGCACCAGTTGGGTGACCCGGCCGAAAGCTACCAGGTCGGCGACGTGGTGCAATTCCCGACCCCTGACGGCCAGGGCAGTTATGCCGGTGCCGTGCTGCAGGTCGGTGAGGAAGCCGATGGTCGGGGTGTGTTGTTCGACTTCAACCATCCGCTGGCGGGCCAGCCGGTGGTGTTCGAAGTCCAGCTGATTGGCGTATTGTGAAAAGAGCCGCCGCACCCGAAGAGATCCTGTTGGCCGAGCCGCGTGGCTTTTGCGCCGGCGTGGACCGTGCGATCGAGATCGTCGAACACGCGTTGCAGAAATTCGGCGCGCCGATCTACGTGCGCCACGAGATCGTGCACAACACGTATGTCGTGAACGACCTCAAGGCCAAGGGCGCGATCTTCATCGAGGACCTGGACGACGTGCCCCCTGGCGCGACGCTGGTGTTCTCTGCCCATGGCGTGAGCCGCGCCGTGCACCAGGAGGCGCGGGCACGCGGCTTCCAGATCTTCGATGCCACCTGCCCGCTGGTGACCAAGGTGCATGTCGAAGTGGCCAAGCTGCACAAGGAAGGTTACGAGTTCATCATGATCGGCCACAAGGGGCATCCCGAGGTGGAGGGCACGATGGGTCAGCTCGACAGCGGCATCCACCTGGTCGAGGATGTCGCCGATGTGGCCCGGGTGCAGCCCGCACAGACCGAAAAACTCGCGGTCGTGACCCAGACCACGCTCAGCGTCGACGACGCGGCGGAAATTGCCGCAGCGGTCAAGGCTCGGTTTCCGGGCGTGCGCCAGCCCAAGCACCAGGACATCTGCTACGCCACGCAGAACCGCCAGGACGCGGTCAAGTTGCTCAGTCCCCAGG
>CAZADK010000449.1:0-4218 GCA_964483855.1 uncultured Rhodoferax sp. | reverse complement strand
CGTTGGATCTGGCCGCCGGCACCTTGCGCGGCCAGCGCCATGGCGCCATGGCGCTGGCCGGGTTCGGCTCGGCCAAGGGCAGCAACGAGGAGGCCTACCTGTTCCAAAAACTGGTGCGTACCGGTTTCGGCTCGAACAACGTCGACCATTGCACGCGCCTGTGCCACGCATCGAGCGTCGCGGCGCTACTCGAGGGTGTCGGTTCGGGCGCCGTCAGCAACCAGGTCAACGACGTCGAACATGCCGGCCTGATCCTGGTCATCGGCGCCAACCCGACCAGCAACCATCCAGTGGCTGCGACCTGGATGAAGAACGCGGCAAAGCGGGGCGTCAAGATCGTGCTGGCCGACCCGCGCATCACCGATATCGGCAAACACGCCTGGCGCACCTTGCAGTTCAAGCCCGATACCGACGTGGCCATGCTCAATGCGTTGATCCACACCATCATCGAAGAGGATCTGGTCGACCGGGACTTCATACGCGATCGCGCCAGCAACTTCGAGGCCCTGCGCGAAAACGTCCTGGCCTACAGTCCGGAGGCGATGGCGCCGATCTGCGGCATCGACGCGCAGACCCTGCGCGAGGTGGCGCGTGAATACGCACGGCCAGCCGGCTCCAGGCCGGGTGCCGCCAAGGGCTCGATGATCCTGTGGGGCATGGGTATCAGCCAGCACGTGCATGGCACCGACAACGCGCGATGCCTGATCGCGCTGGCCACGGTGGCCGGACAGATCGGCAAGCCGGGTTCCGGATTGCATCCGCTGCGCGGCCAGAACAATGTGCAGGGCGCGAGCGACGCCGGACTGATCCCGATGATGTTCCCGAACTACCAGCGTGTCAGCAACCCGGACGCGCACGCCTGGTTCGAGCAGTTCTGGGCCAGCGAACTGGACGACCAGCCCGGTTACACCGTGGTCGAGATCATGCACAAGGCGCTGGCGCCGGACCACGACCCGCACAAGATCCGCGGTATGGTCATCATGGGTGAGAACCCAGCCATGAGCGACCCGGATCTGAACCATGCGCGCCATGCACTGGCCAGCCTGGAGCTGCTGGTGGTGCAGGACATCTTCATGACCGAGACCGCCTGGCTGGCCGACGTCGTGTTGCCAGCCACTGCATGGCCGGAGAAGACCGGCACCGTCAGCAACACCGACCGCATGGTCCAGCTCGGCCGCCAGGCCATCGAGCCTCCGGGTGACGCCCGGGCCGACCTGTGGATCATCCAGCAACTGGGGCTGCGCCTGGGTGCGCACGCGCCCAAGGCGGCGACGGCGGCCGGCACGCCGCAGGCGGCCGGTGGGCTGCACTGGAACTATCCGGGTGAGCACCACGGTGTCGCGGCTGTCTACGAGGAAATGCGCCAGGCCATGCACGCGGCGATCGCCGGCATCAGCTGGGAGCGGCTGCAACGCGAATCCAGCGTGACTTACCCCTGCATGGACGCGCAGGACCCGGGGCGGCCCACGGTGTTCATCGACCGGTTTCCGACCGACGACGGCCGGGTCAAGCTGGTGCCGGCCGACATCATCCCCGCCGACGAGCGGCCAGATGCCGACTTTCCGTTCGTGCTCATCACCGGGCGCCAGCTCGAGCACTGGCACACCGGCAGCATGACCCGGCGCTCGGAGGTGCTCGATGCGATCGAACCGACGGCGACCGCCTCGATGTGCAGCGCCGACATGCAGTTGCTGGGCGTGTCGGCGGGCGACGTGATCACGGTGCGCTCGCGCCGCGGCCAGGTTGCCATCCACCTGCGCCGGGACGACGGCACGCCGCGCGGTGCGGTCTTCATCCCGTTCGCCTACTACGAGGCGGCAGCCAATTTGCTGACCAATGCGGCGCTGGACCCGGTGGGCAAGATCCCCGAGTTCAAGTACTGCGCGGTGGCGCTCACCCCCGGCGGAACCGTGCCGCGGCGCACCGGATACGGTGGCAGCGTCACGGCCTGACACGCCGCGCCGTGGTGCGCGACGACGATCCGCTGCATGGCGCAGGGCCAGGTCGGCACATCGGGCGGAGGCACCGGCAACTTCCGAGGCCTCGACAACGGGCTGGGCGCGGCGGACGTCGGGCCGAAGCCGGATTCGCTGCCCGGCCTGCCAAGAAACCCCGTTCGCGCAGGGTGGCGCGTGGCCGGTGGCGCAAGGTGTCGGTGTTTGTGGTGTAGTGTGGGGCCATGCCGACCATTTCCTCTGCGATGTTGCCCCGCCTGACCGCTGCCCGCGCGCCTTTGACGCGCAGCATCGACACGGTCAGCGAGACCGGCGAACGGCGGGCGGTGTCGATTCCGGCCGAGCGTGCGTTGACGGTGTATGTCGACAACCGCGAACTCGTGACGCTGATGACCTTGGGTGCGCATCCGGAGCTGCTCGTGCTTGGTTATCTGCGCAACCAGCGCCTCGTGCGGTCGGCGCAGGAGGTCGAGTCGATCACCGTGGATTGGGATGTCGATGTTGCCGCAGTGCGCACGCGCGAGGGCATCAGCGACATCGAGGCGCGCACGTCGAGTCGGGTCGTCACCACCGGTTGCGGCCAGGGCAGCATGTTCGGCGGCCTGATGGACGATGTCGCCCGGCTGGTGTTGCCGCAGGCCACGGTGACGCAGTCCCAGTTGTACGGCATCGTCGATGCCATCCGCCTGCAGGAGAGCATCTACAAGACTGCCGGTTCCGTGCATGGCTGTGCCCTGTTCCGCGGCCAGCAGATGCTGGTGTTCGTCGAGGACGTCGGGCGCCACAATGCCATCGACACGATCGCCGGCTGGATGTGGATGCAGGCCGGCGAGGACATGCGCGGCGATGACAAGATCTTCTACACCACCGGTCGGCTGACCAGCGAGATGGTGATCAAGTCGGCCCAGATGGGCGTACCGATCCTGGTCTCGCGCAGCGGCATCACGCAGATGGGACACGCGGTCGCGCGGGACCTGGGTCTGTGCACGATTGGCCGCGCAACCCACAAGCGGTTCCTGTGTTTCAGCGGAGATCACCGATTGCAGCTCGAAGCCGGCCTGGTGGGGCCGCGCCTGCGTGTGGCGTAACCTGAACCCTGCCGGGCCACAGCCGGCTGCTGGCCGGCCTGGCCTGCAGCCCCGGCCGCACAGGACATTTCCGAATCGGCTAAGGTAGCAGCATGAAACCTTCATTCTGGCAGATGGGCCTGCGTTCGATGTGGCGCGACCTGCGTTCGGGTGAACTGCGCCTGTTGATCGTCGCGGTGACGCTGGCAGTCGCGGCGCTGACCGCGGTCGGCTTTTTTGCCGACCGCCTGCAGGGCGGCCTGCAACGCGATGCCCGCCAGCTGCTCGGGGGCGACGTGGTGTTGTCGACCGACAAGGCGACGCCGCAGGTCATTGTCGACAAGGCGCTCGCGCTCGGTCTGCAGACCACGACCACCGTCAGTTTTCCGACCATGGCGCGCGCGCCGGACGACAAGGGTGGCGCGAGCCGGCTGGTTGCCCTCAAGGCGGTTCCCGCGGGGTATCCGCTGCGCGGCAGCCTGACGGTGTCGCAGGCGCTCGACTCGCCCGGTGAGACTACCCGTGCGGTACCGGCGCCGGGAGAGGCTTGGGTCGACGCGGCCCTGCTCGAGTCCTTGGACCTGAGCGTCGGCGACCCGCTGCTGCTGGGAGACGCCCGTTTCACGATCGGGCGCATCATTCGTATCGAACCGGACCGCGGCGGCGGATTTGCCAACTTCTCGCCGCGCGTGATGTTCAACCAGTCCGACCTGGCCGGCACCGGTCTGGTGCAGCCCGCCAGCCGACTGACCTACCGATTTGCCGTCGCAGGCGCTGAACAGCCGGTGAAGCAGTTCGGCGACTGGGTCAGCCAGGTGGTCGACAAAGGCGAGACGCGCGGCATCCGTCTGGAGACACTGGAGAGCGGACGATCGGACATCCGCCAGACGCTGGACCGGGCTGAAAAATTTCTGAATCTGGTGGCGCTGCTGGCCGCCATGCTCAGCGCGGTCGCAGTGGCGCTGGCCGCGCGCGGCTTTGCCGCCAACCATCTGGACGATTGCGCCATGTTGCGCGTGCTCGGGTTGGGTCAGCGCACGATCGCGCTGGGCTACATCGTCGAGTTCGGCGTCGTCGGCCTGGCGGCGAGTGCCGTTGGCGTGGCGATCGGATTTGGCGTGCACTACGGCTTCATCGCGCTGCTCGCCGGTCTGGTCTCGGTCGGTCTGCCGGCGCCCACTTTATGGCCGGTGGGG
>CAZADK010000448.1:0-4236 GCA_964483855.1 uncultured Rhodoferax sp. | reverse complement strand
GAAGCCTCGCTGACGCTGGGGGCCAATTCCTGGACCACGTTCCGGCGCATCACGCTGCCGCTGATCCGCCCGGCCATTTTGTCGGCGCTGGTGTACAGCTTCGTGCGCAGCATGACCGCGATCAGCGCAGTGATCTTCCTGGTCAGCGCGCGCCACGACATGGCCACCAGCTACATCATCGGGCGCGTCGAGAACAATGAGTATGGCGTCGCGATCGCGTATTCGACGGTGCTGATCGGCGTCATGCTGGTGGCCATCGGTGTGTTCCAGTGGCTGGTCGGGCAGCGCAAACTCGGCCGACGCGCCAGCCAGCCGCAAACATCCATGATGGCGGGGGGCGCATGAGACAACCGCGGAGCCGGCCTGAAGGCGAAGGAAAAGCATGAACACGTCCACACGAAGCACCCAGGGCAGGGGCCCGGCCCGGGTCGTCTTCGACAAGGTCACCAAGCGGTACGGTACCAGCGCGGTTGCGGCGGTCGATCAGGTCTCGCTCGACTTCCCGGCCGGCAAGCTGGTGACGCTGCTGGGCCCCTCCGGTTGCGGCAAGACCACCACGCTGCGCATGATCGCCGGGCTGGAGATGGCCACCAGTGGGCGTATCCTGATCGGCGACGACGATGTCACCAGGCTGCCGGCCACCGCGCGCGACGTGTCGATGGTGTTCCAGTCCTATGCGCTGTTTCCGCACATGACGGTGCTGGAGAACGTCAGTTATGGCCTGAAGATGTCGGGCTTCGCCAAGGATGTCATTGCATCGAAGGCGGGTGACGTGCTCAAGCAGCTGGGGTTGGACAAACTGGCTGCGCGGTATCCGAACGAACTCTCCGGCGGTCAGCAGCAGCGTGTCGCGGTGGCACGCGCCATCGTGCTCGAGCCGCGGGTGCTGCTGTTCGACGAGCCGCTGTCCAATCTGGACGCCAAGCTGCGGCGTTACGTGCGCCAGGAGATCCGCGACCTGCAACTGGCCCTGGGCCTGACCGTGGTGTATGTGACCCACGACCAGGAGGAGGCGCTGGCCGTGTCCGACACCATCGTCGTGATGAACAACGCAGTCATCGCGCAGACCGGATCGCCGCGCGAACTGCACGACCTGCCGCAGACCCGGTTCGTGGCCGATTTCATTGGCGAGGCCAACGTGTTGCCGTGCGAGGTCCTGTCGGCCGGTGGCGGCGCTGCGCCGGCCATGGTCCGGCTCGGCGACCTGACGTTGCAGACCAATGCCTGTGATGGCAGCGCCAGCCAGCGCCACGTGGCGGTGCGCCCCAACCGGGTCTCGCTGCAGGGCGCCGGCAGCCCGCACACGCTGGAGGCCACGGTGCGCAAGGCGACCTATGTCGGCGAACACATGGAGTACATCGTGCAGACCGCGCTGGGCGACCTGTTCGTGACAGCGGCCGAGACCGACCGGCCGATCGCCGCTGGCTCCGCGGTGGCGCTGGGGTTTGGTGTCGGGGACGTGGTGTTGCTGCGCGACTGACCGGACATCGCGCTGCCTGCGACGGGCTGCAGCGCACCACGACCTGCCGGCGCGCCTTGCCCGCCGCCCTTGGGCACCTCGTCGTGGGCCCAATCAATTGCCTCTCACGCTCAGAGCAGCGGCGTGCCGAACATCGCCTGCATCTGACCGGCCAGCGCGGCATTGCTCGCCAGTATCGGGTTGCCTTTGGCGATGCCGCCGGGCGCCCAGAAGTCGTTGACATGGCCACCGGCCTCGGTGATCAGCAGCAGCGCGCCGGCAACGTCCCACGAATTGATGTGTGCCTCCGCATACGCCTCGATCCGTCCTGCGGCGACATAGGCCAGGCCCAGTGCGCCGGAGCCAGAGCGGCGCACCGCGCAACCCGCGTGGGCGGCGCGGCCGGCCATGTCCAGATAGGTCTGCACCGGAATCCGGGTTGACCAGCCGATCTCGACGGTGGCCGCCGTGATCTCGGATACGGTGCTGACCTGCATGCGCTGGCCGTTGAGCCAGGCACCTTTGCCACGCTGGGCGATGAACAGCTCGTCCAAGTTGGGTTCGTAGATCGCGCCAGCCTCCAGCTGGCCATCGACCAGCAGGCCAAGCGACAGGCAGTAGTGCGGTATCTGGCGCGCAAAGTTGGCGGTGCCGTCGATCGGGTCGACGATCCACAATCGGGTGCCATCGACCGAGCCACCGCCTTCCTCGCCCAGTACGGCGTCGCCGGGAAAACGCTGCTCGATCGCGTCGCGCACCAGCTGTTCGACGGCACCGTCGGTGGCGGTCAGGTAATCCTGCCGGCCTTTCATGGAGTAGGCCGGCTTGTCGGGCGCGGTGAATGCCTGGCGCATCATGGCGCCGCCAGCACGGACGATCTCGTCGATCGCGGTCATCAGTTCGGTCATGCAGTGCCCTGGGTTGGGTCGCAAGGGACGGTGTCGGGAAAGGGCAGGGTCGGCTACGTGATCATCCATTCATGCGCCGGGTCGTTGCGAAACACCCACAGGCGGTTCGGGCCGGCCATCACGTTGAGGTAATACAGGTCGTAGCCGTGCGGGGCGACGACCGGGTGGTAACCACGGGGAACCATGACCACGTCGTGGTCCTCCACCGCGCAGGCTTCGTCGATGCTGCGATCGTCGGTGTAGACACGCTGGAACGCAAAGCCCTGTGGCGGCTTGAGCCGGTGGTAGTAGGTCTCTTCCAGTTGCGTCTCGTTCGGCGGGGCTTCGGTATCGTGCTTGTGCGGCGGATAACTCGACGCATGGCCCGCCGGCGTCAACACCTCGACCACCAGCAGGTGCGCGGCCGTCGGGTCGTCGTGCGGCAGGATGTCGCAGACATAACGGGTGTTGCTGCCCTTGCCGCGCACGCTGCGTCTCATCCGGCCCGGTTCGAGCAGGCGCACGGCGCGCCGCTGCTTGTCGCCGGGGGCCGTGCACAAAGCCAGCTCGGCATCGCGCAGCGCCCGCACCTGGACCGTCTTGCCGGGAGGCACATACACCGCTGCCGGCGATACCTCTTCGAAGACGTTGTCGCGCAGCCCCAGGCCCGGGAAGTCCTGCCCATCGACGGCGACATCCACCGTGCCGGACAACACGACCAGGCACATCTCGCGGGTACCGGTATCGACGACCTCCCGCTCTCCGCTGGCCAGGCGCACCGCCTTGAAGCCGACATGTTCCCAGCCAGCGCTGGCGGGCGTCACCTCGACGATGTCGCGCCCCGTGTGACTTGCCTTGACCTGCAGTGGGCTCACCATGTCATGCCCCCTCGGTCACCGCCAGGCGGTCGACGATGCCGCGCAGCGTCTGGTAACCCAGGCTGGCGTATTGGAAACTCGGCGCCACGGCCGGATCCTGTTCGGCCTCCACCACTAGCCAGCCCTGGTAGCCGGCTCCGTGCAAGGTCGACAACACCGCATCGAAATCGATCGCTCCGTCACCGGGCACGGTAAAAGCGCCGTACAACACGCTGCTCAGGAAGCTCCAGCCGTCGTTGCGCGCCTGCGTGACAACCGCGGCACGTACGTCCTTGCAGTGCACGTGGACCACACGTGCGAGATGTTTGCGCAACAACGACACCGGATCGCCGGCGCCGCCGAACCATGCATGGCCGGTGTCGAACAACAGTCCGACGTGGCGCGGGTCGGTCACCGCCATCAGTTGGTCGATGTCGTCGGGAGATTCCACATAGGCACCCATGTGGTGGTGGTAGGCCAGCGTGAGGCCGTAGGTCTGCTGCAAGTGCGCGCCGAACGCATCGAGCCGCTCGCCATACACCTGCCACTGGGCCAGGTCGGTGAATCGGGGGCGATGGTTGAGCGGCGTGTCGATCTGGCCCTGGATCGTGGCCGCGCATTCGCCGTAGACGACAACCCGGGTGTCGTTGAACTGCAGCTTGGCCATGTGGTCATGGCAACGCGCGATCTCGGCCTCGACGCTGTCTTCGGCGAGCAGGCCGCTGTACCAGCCCGAGACGCAGGCCAGGTCGAATTCCGCCAGCTTGGCCCGCAGGCCCGGTCCGTCCTTGGGAAACTTGTTGCCGAGTTCGAAGCCCGCATATCCGATCTGCCGGCCTTGCGACAACGCGGTCTCCAGCGCTGTCTCGCCACCGAGCGCGGGCAGGTCGTCGTTCATCCAGCCGATCGGATTGATGCCGATTTTCACGTTCCAGGTCATCGGTGTTGGTCCTTCCTGGCCGCTTCATACGTTGTGCGCGCCGCTTGTACTTCCTGGCGGGACGAGACTTCGGGAATCGCCACCTCCCACCAG
>CAZADK010000447.1:0-4255 GCA_964483855.1 uncultured Rhodoferax sp. | reverse complement strand
TGACATGGCCGGCAACTGTCTGCAACACGCCTCGGTGCACCGGAAAGTATTTCTTCAGGCCCTCGACGCGCAACACGCTGCCGCCCGACTTCGCGCTTGCAGCAGCAGTGGCCGCCGTCGCTGGTGTCGTGCTCATGATTGCAACACCTTGTCGATCTCCCAGCACGCGGCCAGATGGGCGCCCACCGGCGCCGGGCCGTCGATGACCTGCGCCGTCGCTCCGGCGCTGTACTGCAGCAGTGGTGGCGCCTGCTCACGGCAGCGCGGCTGCGCGAAGCCGCAGCGTGGCGCGAACGCGCATCCCTGGAACGCCGGTTGCCCCGGCACGTTCTCGCGCAGCGAGGGCACGATGCCGGGAATCTCGCTCAGGCGCCGGGTGCGCGCGCCCTGCCGCCCGCGCGGAATCGACGCCATCAGGCCCCGGGTATACGGATGCACCGGTCGCTCGAACAAGGCGTCGACCGTGGCCTCCTCGACCTTGCGTCCTGCGTACATCACGACCACCCGATGCGCGGTCTCGGCGATCACGCCCAGATCGTGCGTGATCAGCATGATGGAGGCGCCGACCCGGCCGTTGAGCTCGACCATCAGCTTGAGGATCTGGGCCTGGATCGTAACGTCCAGCGCGGTGGTCGGCTCGTCTGCGATCAGCAGCTTGGGGTTGCACGACAAGGCCATCGCGATCATCACACGCTGGCGCATGCCGCCGGAGAACTGGTGCGGATAGTCGCCCACGCGCCGCTGCGCATCCGGAATCCGCACCAGCTTGAGCATTTCGATCGCCCGCGCCATCGCGGCGCCGCGCGACAGCCCCTGGTGGATCTGTACTGCCTCGGCGATCTGCGCGCCGATGCTGTGCACTGGATTGAGCGAAGTCATCGGCTCCTGGAACACCATCGCGATCTGGTTGCCGCGAATCTTGCGCATCTCGGCGTCGCTCAGGTGCGCCAGATCCTTGCCTTCAAATTGCACCGAACCCTGCACGATCCGGCCCGCCTTGGGAGGAATCAGCCGCATCACCGACAAGGCGGTCACCGACTTGCCGCAACCGGACTCGCCGACGATGCCCAGCACCTCGCCTTCCTGCACGCTCAAGGACAGGCCTTCGATGGCGCGCACCACGCCGTCGCGGGTGAAGAAGCGGGTGTGCAGGTCTTCGACCTGAAGGACCGGTGTCGCCATCACATGCCCCGCGAGATCCGTGGATCGAGCCGGTCGCGCAGACCGTCGCCGAGCAGGTTGACCGCCAGCACCACCAGGGCCAGGCAGATGCCGGGTGCGAAAATGGTCCATGGCGCGATCTGCAGGTAGAGCCGGTTGCCGGCGATCATGTTGCCCCAGGTCGGAATCTCCGGCGGCGTGCCGGCGCCCAGGAAGCTCAGGCCGGCTTCGGTCAGGATGGCGGACGCGCAGATGTAGGTGGACTGCACGATCAGCGGCGCGATCGTGCTGGGCAGGATGTGCCGGCGCAGCAGTTTGCCGACCCGGGTGCCGTTGGAGCGCGCGGCCTCGACGAATGGCAGGTCGCGCACCGACAACACGACGGCGCGCACCAGGCGGGTCACACGGGGCACCTCGGGAATCGAGATCGCGATGATCACGACCATGACGCTCGATCCCAGCAGGGCGACGAGTGCGATCGCCAGCAGGATGGAGGGGATTGCCATGATGCCGTCCATCAGGCGCATGACCACCGCGTCGACACCCCTGAAGTATCCGGCCAGCAGCCCGATGATCGCGCCGCTGACGATGGCGATGACGGCCACCGACAAGCCGACTATCAGCGAGATGCGTGCGCCATGGACCATGCGCGCGAAGATATCGCGACCCAGGCTGTCGGTGCCGAGCCAGAATTCGCTGCCAGGAGGTTTGAGCCGGTTGATCGGCTCGAAGGCGATCGGGTCGCGGGCGATCCAGGGTGCCAGCAGGGCGGCCAGCGTGATCACGATCAGCAGCAGGCCGCCGACGATGATCGTGGGGTGGCGCCGGATGAAGTCGGCCGTATCGGAACGTGGTGCGGGGATGGCGTTGTCCATCAGCTATACCGGATCCGGGGGTCAAAGAAGCAGTAGGAGATGTCGATTGCCAGGTTGATCAGCACATAGACCCCGGCAAAGACGATCATCGAGCCCTGGATGATCGGATAGTCGCTGCGCGCGATCGCATCCACGACCAACCGCCCGATACCCGGAATGTTGAACACGCTTTCGGTGATCACCACGCCCGAGATCAACAGCGCCACGCCGATGCCGATCACGGTGATGATCGGCACCGCCGCATTCTTCAGTGCATGGCGCAACAGCATCGGCATGGTGGCCACACCCTTGGCACTGGCGGTGCGAATGTAGTCTTCCGCCAGTACTTCGAGCATGCTGGCGCGCGTGATGCGCGCGATCAGCGCGACATAGGCCAGCCCCAGCGCGAACGAGGGCAGGATCAGGTGCCGCAGCCAGGGCCAGAAGCCCTCGGACAGTTCCTTGTATCCCTGCACCGGCAACCAGCGCCACTGCAACGATACGTAATAGACCATGATGTAGCCGACCACGAACACCGGCACCGAGAAGCCGGTGACCGCCAGTCCCATGACCGCGCGGTCGAGCAGCGAACCGGCTTTCCACGCCGCCAGAACGCCGAGCGTGACCGCAATGCTGACCGCGACGATCAGCGTCGTGATTGCCAGCGACACGGTCGGCCCCATGCGTTGCTGGATCAGCGTCGTCACCGGGATATTGGAAAACATCGATACGCCGAGATCCCCGCGCAGAGTTGCCAGGCCCCAGGTCGTGAACTGTTCGAGCAGCGGGCGGTCCAGGCCCAGGCTGGCGCGGATCTTGGCGATGTTCTCGGGCGTGGCGTTGTCGCCCGCGATGATGGCCGCCGGATCGCCCGGCGCGAGGTGCAGCAATGAAAAAACGAAGATACCCACCACCAGCATGACGGGTATGACGCCGAGCAGGCGGCGAATGATGTAGGAGAGCATCAGCGGGCCGGTTGGGAGTGTGAAGATGGCGTCATCGGCGCAGGCCGATCAGGCGCGCCGCCCACGCGCCGCAAGGGCGGCGCGTGGGCGGCGTGAGGGCATCAGCGCCGGTAGTCAGGTTCACACGCCCTCAGGCGTAACGCTCCACGTTCCACCATGGGATGATCTCCGGCACGGCGATCAGGCCGCGCAGGCGGTCGGCACGATAGGCCACCGGGCCCACCCACTGCCCGGTCTTGACGTCGTGCACGTATTCCATCATGTTCTTGTTGAGCTTGCGCGCCACGGCCTTGCGTGCTTCGAGTGTCGGCGCGGCCGACCATTCGGTGCGCAACTCCTCGTTGAGCGCATTTTCCGGCCAGCCGAACCAGGCCTTGGTGCCGTTGGATGCATGGGCCGACAGCGCGATCGGGTTGGCCGTGGCGTTGCCGCCGCCCCAGGTGAAGAACACGTTCCAGCCGCCTTCTTCCGGCGTCTTTTGCACCGAGCGGCGGGTGACGACCGCGCCCCAGTCGCTGGAGGCCAGTTGCACGTTGAAGCCGACCTGGCGCAGATTCTGCGCGATCACCAACATGGTCTGGTTCATCACGTGGATATTGGTGGCGTGCAGGCAGATGATGGGCTTGCCGTCGTAGCCCGACTGCTTGAGCAGTTCGCGCGCCTTGGCCTGGCGCTCGGCCATCGGGGCATTGAGCATCAGCGCTTCCGAGCCGTCGTCGACACCCATCGGCGAGCCGCAGGTGAAGTGCGAGCCGCAGGTGCGGTAGTAGTCCTTGTTGCCGACGGCTGCGCGCTGGATGTCTTCCTGGTTGATGGCCAGTTGCGCGGCGCGCCGCGCATTCAGGTTGTTGAACGGCGGGTGCAGGTGGTTGAGGCGGCCGTAACCGACGTTGCCGAACTTGTTGAACACCTCGACCTTCACACCCTGCGCCGCCGCCAAGGCCGGCAGGATGTCGATCGGCGGCACCTCGAAGAAATCCACCTCGCCGGTCATCAGGGCGGACGCAGCGGTCTGCGCGTCGGGCATGATGTCCCAGATCACACGGTCGAGTTTCACGACCTTGCCGCCCGCGATACCCGAGGCCGGTTCATTGCGCGGCACGTAGTCGTTGTTTTTCTCGTAGACCACGCGACTGCCCGGACGGTACTCGGCCTCGACGAACCGGAATGGCCCTGACCCGATGTGCTTGGTGATCTGGGTGTTCGGGTCGGTGGCGGCAATCTCGGCCTTCATCATGAAACACACCGGCGTGCTGGTCTTGGCCAGGGCCTCGA
>CAZADK010000446.1:4035-4256 GCA_964483855.1 uncultured Rhodoferax sp. | reverse complement strand
CTCGATGCGCGATTTTCTGTCCAGCTTCCTGCTGCTGGAGTTGTTCAAGGGCCTGGCCGTGACCGGACGTTACCTGTTCCGGCGCAAGGTCACGATCCAGTTTCCGGAAGAGAAGACCCCGACCAGCCCGCGTTTCCGTGGCCTGCACGCATTGCGCCGGTACGAGAACGGCGAGGAGCGCTGCATTGCCTGCAAGTTGTGCGAGGCCGTCTGCCCCGCGC
>CAZADK010000446.1:0-4025 GCA_964483855.1 uncultured Rhodoferax sp. | reverse complement strand
GGCCATCACGATCGAGTCCGAAGTGCGCGACGACGGTTCGCGCCGCACCACGCGGTACGACATCGACCTGACCAAGTGCATCTTCTGCGGCTTCTGCGAAGAGAGCTGTCCGGTCGACTCCATCGTCGAGACCCACGTGCTCGAGTACCACGGCGAGAAACGCGGCGACCTGTATTTCACCAAGGAAATGCTGCTGGCCGTGGGTGATCGCTACGAAACCGAAATTGCGGCACGCCGGGCTGCAGACGCCAAATATCGCTGATTCGCGGTACCAGAGAGATAAAGCCAGCCATGGATGTCAAAGCCGGATTGTTCTACGTTTTTGCGGCACTGCTGCTGTTCGCCGCGTTGCGCGTCGTGACGGCGCGCAACCCGGTGCATGCCGCGCTGTACCTGGTCTGGACCTTCATCCAGGCCGCGATGATCTGGCTGCTGCTGGGCGCCGAATTCCTGGCCATGGCACTGGTGCTGGTGTATGTCGGTGCGGTCATGGTGCTGTTCCTGTTCGTCGTGATGATGCTGGACATCAATTTCGATGTCATGCGCCAGGGTTTCCGTCGCCATCTGCCGTTGGCCGGCGTGATCGGCGTGGTCATCGCGCTGGAGATGGCGGCCGTGTTGATGGGCGGCTTCCGCACGACCGAGCCCAAGGCCATGGCCGTCCTGCCGCTGGCGGGAGAAGCTTCCAATACCCGTGACCTGGGCGTGCTGCTGTACAGCGAATATGTGCTGCCGGTCCAGATCGCCGCCGTGATCCTGCTGGTGGCGATCGTGGCCGCGATTGCGTTGACCTTGCGCGAGCGCAAGGACAGCAAGCACATCGGCGTGGATGCGCAGGTGCGGGTGAAGTCCCGCGACCGTCTGCGTGTGGTCCAGATGGCGGTCACGCAACCGGCCCGGGAGCAGCCCCCGCCGCCAGCCGAAGCGGCAGCCGGCGCGCCGGCAGCGGAGAAAAAACCATGACCTTGACGCTGGGCCACTTCCTGTCGCTGGGTGCGATTCTGTTCGCACTGTCGGTGATCGGCATATTCCTGAACCGCAAGAATCTGATCATCCTGTTGATGGCCATCGAATTGATGTTGCTGGCTGTCAACATGAACTTCGTCGCCTTTTCCTATTACCTGGGCGACATGCGCGGCCAGATCTTCGTGTTCTTCATCCTGACGGTGGCGGCGGCCGAGTCGGCGATCGGGTTGGCGATCCTGGTCCAGTTGTTCCGCAACAAGTCCAACATCAATGTGGACGAACTCAATTCGCTCAAGGGCTGATGAACACCATGAGCCAAACTCTTGCAGCCTCCACCTTGCTGGTGATCGCGCTGGCGCCCCTGGTCGGCGCCATCGTGGCCGGTGTTTTCGGCACCGCGTTCGGCGGCAACCGCATCGGCCGCCGTGTCAGCCACAGCCTGACGATCGCCGGCGTGGCACTGTCATTCGTCCTGTCGGCCAGCGTGTTGTGGGATGTCGTCATGCACGGCGCCCGCTTCAACGACACCATCTACCACTGGATGCAGGTCGGTGGCCTGAAGATGGAAGTCGGCTTCTTGGTCGATGGCCTGACCGCGATGATGATGTGCGTCGTGACCTTCGTCTCGCTGATGGTGCATGTATACACCATCGGCTACATGCACGACGATGACGGCTACAACCGTTTCTTCGCCTACATCTCGCTGTTCACCTTCTCGATGCTGATGCTGGTGATGAGCAACAACCTGCTGCAGCTGTTCTTCGGCTGGGAGGCGGTGGGCCTGGTGTCTTACCTGCTGATCGGCTTCTGGTTTAACAAGCCGACCGCGATCTTCGCCAACATGAAGGCTTTCCTGGTTAACCGGGTCGGCGATTTCGGCTTCATCCTGGGCATCGGCCTGATCTACGCCTACGCGGGCACGCTGAACTACACCGAGATATTTGCCTTGTCGGGCGAGCTGGCCAGGGAAGGTTTCCCGGGCACCGACTGGATGCTGATCACCGTGATCTGCATCTGCCTGTTCATCGGCGCCATGGGCAAGTCGGCGCAGTTTCCGCTGCATGTGTGGCTGCCGGACTCGATGGAAGGCCCGACCCCGATTTCCGCGCTGATCCATGCCGCGACCATGGTGACGGCGGGCATCTTCATGGTGGCGCGCATGTCGCCCCTGTTTGAATTGAGCGATACCGCGCTCAACTTCGTGCTGGTGATCGGCGCCATCACCGCGCTGTTCATGGGTTTCCTGGGCATCATCCAGAACGACATCAAGCGGGTGGTGGCGTATTCGACCCTGTCGCAGCTGGGCTACATGACGGTGGCGCTCGGTGCCTCGGCCTATTCGGTCGCGGTGTTCCACCTGATGACGCATGCCTTCTTCAAGGCGCTGCTGTTCCTGGCGGCAGGTTCGGTCATCATGGGCGTGCACCACAACCAGGACATTCGCTGGATGGGTGGCCTGCGCAAGTACATGCCCATCACCTGGATCACGGCGCTGCTGGGCTCGCTGGCCCTGATCGGAACGCCACTGTTCGCAGGTTTCTATTCCAAGGACAGCATCATCGAGGCGGTGCATTTCAGCAACCTGCCGGGTGCCGGTTTCGCGTACTTCGCGGTGCTGGCCGGCGTGTTCGTCACTGCGTTCTATTCCTTCCGCATGTATTTCCTGGTCTTCCACGGCAAGGAACGCTTCGACCAGAACCCGGACGCGCACCATGGCGACCCCCACGGCCACGGCCACCCTGATGCCCATCCGCACGAGTCGCCCTGGGTCGTTACCGTGCCGCTGGTGTTGCTGGCGATTCCGTCGGTGCTGATCGGCTTCATCACCATCGGCCCGATGTTGTTCGGAGATTTCTTCAAGGACGCGATCTTCGTCGATGCCGCGGCCCACCCGGCGATGGCCGAACTGGCCAGCATCTTCCATGGCCCGATGGCGATGGCCACGCATGCGCTGACAACAGCGCCGTTCTGGCTCGCGCTGGCCGGTGTGGTCGCTGCGTATTACATGTACATGGTCAACCCGGCCTTGCCAGCGGCGATCAAGCGCAATCTGATGCCTGTGTATACGTTGCTGGAGAACAAGTACTACATGGACTGGTTCAACGAGAACGTGCTGGCGCGCGCCACGCGCGGCCTGGGCACCGCTCTGTGGAAAGGGGGTGACCAGGGCCTGATCGATGGTGTGCTGGTCAATGGGTCCTGGAAAGTGGTCGGCTGGATGGCGTCCATCGTGCGCCGCCTGCAATCGGGCTTCCTCTACCACTATGCCCTGTCGATGATCCTGGGTGTGTTCGTGCTGATGACCTATTTCGTCTGGCGCAGTTAATCGTCGAGGAGAACCATAAAAATGGGATTGCTGAGCCTGGCCATCTGGACGCCTGTCTTTTTCGGCGTCGCGCTGCTGGCATTGGGCCGTGACGAACACGCCGCGGCGGCGCGCTGGATCGCGCTGATCGGGGCCTTCATCAGCCTGTTGGTCACCGTGCCGCTGTACACCGGCTTCCAGCTTGGAACAGCCGACATGCAGTTCGTCGAGCAGGCGCCCTGGATTGAACGCTTCAACGTGAACTACCACCTCGGCGTGGACGGCATCTCGATGTGGTTCGTGCTGCTGACCGCCTTCATCAACCTGGTGGTCATCATCGCCGGCTGGGAGGTGATCACCCGGCGCGTGAACCAATACATGGGCGCGTTCCTGATCCTCGGCGGCCTGATGATTGGCGTCTTCTGCGCGCTGGACGGCCTGCTGTTCTACGTGTTCTTCGAGGCAACGCTGATTCCGATGTACCTGATCATCGGCATCTGGGGCGGGCCGAACAAGATCTACGCCGCGTTCAAGTTCTTTCTGTACACGCTGCTCGGCTCCTTGCTGCTGTTGATTGCGCTGATCTACCTGTACACCGTCGCCGGTGGCAGCTTCGACATCCTGACCTGGCATACGCTGCCGCTTGGTGGCTCGGCGCAGACGCTGATCCTTTTCGCCTTCCTGGCCGCGTTCGCCGTCAAGGTGCCGATGTGGCCGGTCCACACCTGGCTGCCCGACGCGCACGTCGAGGCGC
>CAZADK010000445.1:0-4259 GCA_964483855.1 uncultured Rhodoferax sp. | reverse complement strand
GGTTGCCTACCGGGCGCGACTGGTCATCCACCGTTATGCCATGCTCGGCGTGCTCGACGAGCAGGGGTATCCGGTGCGCGAGATGGGTGTGCTGGAGAACCCGGCCAGCGGGCGTGCCAGCGTGGAACTGGCGGGGCGTCCCTGCCCCGAATGCGGCAATCCGACCGTGATCAAGAAAGACGGCTGCGACTTCTGCACTGCCTGCGGATTCGTGGGGCAATGCGGTTGATGTGTGCGTGCACGCCGACACGCTGACGATGCCGACAGTACCGGCCGTACCGGCAACGCCATCATCGGGCACGCACCCGGCGCCAGTCGGGCCCGGATCAGGCGCGCACCAGCAACACCGGCAACTTGCTGTGCGACACAATTTTCTGCGCCACGCTGCCCAGCACCAGCTTTTCGATGCCACTGCGCCCATGGCTGCCCATGACGATCAGGTCGGCGCCATCGGTCTCGGCCGCTTCGAGGATGCCGCGCCAGACGGTGTGTGACTCCACCGTCGCGGTCTTGAGTTTCACGCCGGCCTGCTCCAGTTGCTTGCGCGCATGGGCCAGGGCATCGGTGGCCGCTGCCTTGGCCGCGTTCAGGTACTGGCCCTGGCCATAGGCAAAGTCGGCGCCGACGCCGGCGAACGGGTACGGGTCGACCACGTAGATCGCGGTCACCTCGCTGTCGAACGCCTTGGCCAGGCCGATCGCCTTGTCCACGGCGAGTTCGGAGGTCGGCGAACCGTCGATGGGAACCAGCAGATGTTTGAACATGGTGGATGCTCCTTGCAGGTGATGATGATCCAGTGTGCGCCGACGCGCCGCAGACGCCTTGACGCAAATCAAGACAGCCCATTGTCTCCCTGAAATCCGCCTGTGCGCAGCGTCAGCACCAGGGTGTCGCGATACGGGTTGTCGCCATCGGGCTGTATCGGCGTGGTCTCATGGATCACCCGGGCGTCGTCGAGCAGCAGCAGGGACCACGGCTCGGCCAGCGTGAAGCGGCGCCCGTTGGGCCCTGCGGCCTCGAACACCCGGGTCTCTCCGCCCTTGACCTGGTGGCGTTCGACCAGGAACACCGCGACCATGTCGACACCGTCGCGGTGCGCGCCTTCGGGCGTCGGCCGGCCGATACCGTCGGTGGTGTCGATGCGGAACTGGTGCGCCTCGACGAACCACGGCTGGTGCCCCCAGACACCGTCGGCCACAGCCGCGAGCCAGCGCAGCAACCGCGGCCAGGCCGGCGCGGCAACGATATCCGGGCGCATGGGCTCGAACCAGCGCTGCATGCCGCCGTGCAATGCGTTGTAGGCCAGCGGCTGCCAGTGCGCGCGATGGGGCGCCTGCGCGACGCGCTCGCCCTCGACAACGAAGCAGGAGTGGCGGCGGCGCCGGTACCGGCCGCCGTCCTTGAGGTATGCATCGCTGGGCAGATCGCGCCAGCCCGCGCCCAGCACCGCGAGTTCCCGTGCGCTGCAGCGCGCCAGTTCGCCGACGCCTTGCGCGCTGAGCACCGCCTGTCCCTGCTGGGCCAGCGCCTCGATCAGATGCGCCGGCGAGGCATAGGGCGGTGACAACACGGCCTGGCTCACGGGCAGGCCTTCGGTATTGCACCGATCGGGATTGGCCTGGCGGCAGCCGCGCCGGTCATGCCTCGATCTTCACGTCTTTCCAGAACGCGATTCGGTCGCGGATCTGCGCGGCCTCGGGCTTGGGATCGGGGTAATACCAGGCGGCGTCGGTCAGCTTGTCGCCGTCGACCAGCAGCGAGTAGTAGCTGGCCTGCCCTTTCCACGGACACATGCTCTTGTGGTTGCTGAACGTGACGTAGCGCCGATCCAGCGTGGCGAGCGGAAAATAGTGATTGCCCTCGACCAGCACCGTGTCGTCGCTGTGCGCGATCACCGTGCCCTTCCAGCTTGCTTTCATGCGGTTACTCCTGGTGATGGATTGCAAACGCCCATTCTAGGAGGCCGACGCACGGGCCCGGCGTCAACCGGGCCGGGCCGGGCCGGGCCGGGCGCAACCGGAATCAGTCCTCGACCTGCAGCGTCATGCCGGCCTGTCGCAGCCGCTGCACCAGCGCCCCACCCAGTCCGCTGGCTGGCGTCAGCACCCCGCCATGCCCGGCACCGCCCGGCAGCTCCTGGGTATCGCCGAGCAAGGCCAGCGCGGCTTCGCAGACCATCTTGGTCGTCGCGCGGTTGCCAGGGTCGCCTTGATCCTCGATGCGCGCACGCACACGCTGCCCGGTTGCACTGCGCCCGACCAGTTCGCAGCGGAACCAGCCTTGGTCCATGCGCTCGCGCGACGGCCCCTCGCCGGGCCCGGGCATCAGCCGCGCCGCCAGCCTGCGCACGGGCGACAGGCCCAGCGCGGCTTTCGACACCCGCATGCCGGCGCTCAGCGACAGCGCGGCGGCGCCCGCGACCAGACCACCGCCGACGCGCTGGTATTCCTGGTAGTGGAAGTTTGCGCCATAACCCAGCAGTGCCGCACTTCGGCGCACGACGCGGGTATTGATCGGCCCCATCACGAACGGACCGAGCCAGGCCTGAAAGTCACCGTTGAACACCGGCAGCACGGGATCCGCATGGGCGCGCACATCGTGGCTGCCCGCGCCCTCGGGGTCGAGCAGGAACGGATCGGCCAGCGCCTGCGCCGACCCGCTGTCCCACAGGTTCAGCGCCGACGCCAGCGTCCCGCCATTGACACCACCGCGCAGGGTGAAGGCGGCCTTGACGTCGACACAGGGAACGCCATGGCGCTGCTGCATGGCCTGCATCAGCATCCAGGCCCCCAGGTCGGAGGGCACGGAATCGAAGCCGCAACACGGGATGATGCGGGTGCGCATCTGCGCCGCCTGCGCATGGTGACGATCAATCATCTGGCGCACCCACGGTGTCTCGCCGGTGATGTCGACGTAATGTGTGCCGCTGTCGACGCAGGCCTGCACCAGGGCGCTGCCGGACAAGGCGAACGGCCCGGCCGTGTTCAACACCACCGACGCGTTGCGTGCCAGGCTGGCCAGCGCCTGGGCGTCGTCGGCCGGCGCGACGATGATGGCCGCCTCCGACGCGCCTGGGCCCGCCGCCTTGCGCGCCTGCGCCAGTTTGTCCGGGTTGCGTCCGGCCAGCCCCCAGCGCAGCCCCAGCGCAAGCGTGCGCGCATGTGCCGCAAGGTAGGCCACGGTCTGCCGCCCGACGAAGCCGCTGGCCCCGTACAGGACGATATCGAACTTGCGGCGGCGTGGGGTACGCCGGGAGGCAGCGGAATCAGGCATGGCGGTCACACCATCAGGCATGAACAGGGGCGATGCCTGCATTGCAACATAGTTCACGCCGGTGGCCGCGAACGTGGCCTCCAGCCGCCCAGGCCCTGGGGCCGGCGAGAGGCGCCCGGCGCCGGAACGTAATGCGCGGCACAATCGAACTTCGCGCCATCTCCACGATGGCTTGCCGCCCCCCTGCTGCTGTCGCCACACCATCGCGGCCCGATCCGTCAACGCCACACCGGCCCCACCATGATTCCCTTGTGCATTCTCGATCTGTCTCCCATCACCGAGGGCAGCGACGCCGCCCAGTCGTTTCGCAACAGCCGTGATCTGGCCCAGCATGCGGAGAACTGGGGTTACCACCGCTATTGGCTGGCGGAACACCATGGCATGCCCGGCATCGCCAGCGCGGCCACGGCGGTGCTGATCGCCCATGTGGCCGGCGCCACCACGCGCATCCGGGTGGGCGCCGGCGGCATCATGCTGCCCAACCATTCGCCGCTGGTCATCGCTGAGCAGTTCGGCACGCTGGAGTCGCTGTTTCCAGGCCGCATCGATCTCGGACTCGGCCGTGCGCCCGGCTCCGACCAGCGCACCGCCCATGCGCTGCGCCGCAATCTGCAGTCGAGCTCGGACGAATTTCCGCAGGACGTGGTCGAGTTGATGGACTTCATGTCCGACAACCCGCGTCAGGCGGTACGCGCCGTGCCCGGCACCGGGCTCAAGGTGCCGGTCTGGATTCTGGGCTCCAGCCTCTTCGGAGCCCAACTGGCGGCGGCCCTCGGCCTGCCGTATGCCTTCGCGTCGCATTTTGCGCCGGCGCAGATGATGGATGCCATCGCGCTGTACCGATCCAGGTTCCAACCGTCGGCGCAACTGGCCCAGCCGTATGTGATGCTGGGTTTCAACGTCTTTGCCGCCGACACCGACGCCGACGCCTGGTACCGCGCCAGTTCGATGCAGCAGGCGTTCGTGAATCTGCGCAGTGGCCAGCC
>CAZADK010000444.1:0-4263 GCA_964483855.1 uncultured Rhodoferax sp. | reverse complement strand
GCATACAACAAGGCGGCAGGCGCAGACAGCAAGGAGCGCACGTTGCGCTCATACGTGCTCGGGCACTACAAGTCCGAGCGCAACGAAGTCACCGGTGCAGCCAAGCCGGTCGCGCTGCGCGACCACAACCACTATGCCGTCATCCTGGGCGTATTTCATAACGCGGGTTATGACCAGACGGTCAGCCTGGCCCAGGTGTTCTGGATGAAGGAGGCGCAGACGCAGCCAGCCCGGTTTTTCGTGGGCAGCGAGCGCGCGATGTCGATTGCGTCCGATTTCGCCGATTTCGGTCCGGACATCGGCCAGCTGCGCAAGAAACTGCGGGGGCTGGGGGCCGAGCTGAACGACAGCTTCCCGCCATATGCCGCCTGGTTCCGCCGGCGGTTTGGCATCGAGAACGACCAGGCGCTGGAGCTGTTCCACCAGACGGTGTCGATGAAGTCGGTGGGCAACCTGACCGATTTCGTGCGCGGCCACATGCTCGAGCCGTTCGAGGTGGCGCCGCGCATCCAGGCCTTGATCGGCCACTTCGACGATCTCAACCGCGCGCACCTGGCGGTGCTCAAGACCCAGCAGCAGGTCGAGCTTCTCACACCTTTGGTGGCAGACTGTGCACGCCATCGGGGCCTGGTGGTCGAAGTCGATGGATTGCGCCATTGCCGGGACAGTCTTCGCGTTCACTTCGCCGGGCTGAAGTTGGGCTTGATCGACAAGCGGCTGGGCCAGTTGGCGCAGGAATGGGAACGTTTGCAGGGACAGGTGCGGCGGCTCGAGCTGGTCCATGAGGAGCAGGCGCGCCGGGTCGATGAGCTCAAGCAGGCCATCAACGACAACGGTGGCGACCGCCTGGAGCGCCTGGCTGGCGAGATCCGCAGGAAAGAGCACATGCGCGATACGCGCAAGACCAAGGCCGGGCGCTACGCGGAGCTGGCAACCGTGTTGGGTGAGCCGGCGCCAGCAGATGCCGGCACCTTCATCGCACAGCGCGGCAAGTACCAGGCTTGGCGAGGCGACGCGCGCGATCGTGATGCCGACTTGCAAAACGCACTCACCGAACACGGCGTGACGCTGCGCCAGGGCAAGCAGGAGCACGATCTGTTGACGGGGGACATCGACAGCCTGCAGCGCCGGCGCAGCAACATCGATGACCAGCAGATCCAGATCCGCGCGGCGCTGTGCGCGGCGCTCGGATTGAACGCCGACGACATGCCCTTTGCCGGCGAACTGGTTCAGGTGCGCGACGACGAGCGCGATTGGGAAGGGGCTGCCGAACGCCTGTTGCGGGGGTTCGGCCTGGCCCTGTTGGTGCCCGATACCCAATACAAGGCCGTGGCCGAATGGGTGGACGCCGCCCACCTGCGGGGTCGCCTGGTGTATTTCCATGTGCGGCCGCGCAAGACTGGTGAATTGCCGGATCTGCACCGGGACTCCCTGGTGCGCAAGCTGGCCATCAAACCCGACTCGCCCCATTACGACTGGCTGGAACGTGAACTCGCGCACCGCTTCGACGTGGCCTGCTGCGCGACGCAGGAGCAGTTTCGCCGCGAGACGCGCGCCATCACCCGTGCGGGCCAGATCAAGGACCCGAGCGGCCGGCACGAAAAAGACGACCGCCACCGCATCGATGACCGCAGCCGTTATGTGCTGGGCTGGAGCAACAGCGCCAAGATCGCCGCGCTGCAGGCTAAACGCCGGCAGCTTGAAACCCAGCTGGCCAATGTGGGCAGCACGATCGGTGTCCTTCAAAAAGAGCGTGACGGGCTCACGAATCGGCTCGATGCGCTGACCCGCCTGGAGGAATTCACTGCATTCGAGGAACTGGACTGGGCCAGTGTGGCCGCGGAGATCGCGCAACTGACAGACGAACGCGTCCGGCTGGAATCGGCATCGGATGTGCTCTGGCAATTGAACGAGAGCTTGCGCGGGTTGCAGACTGCACTGAAGGAAACGGACGCAGAGCTGCAAACGGCGCGCGAAAAGCGGGCCAGGAACGAACAACGCCGTTCGGACGCCGATGAACTTCGCCAGCAAACCGCGGCGCTGATCGCTGGCGCCGCCGTGGCGCAGGCGTTGACCAGCACCATCGAATCCATGCGCACCCAAGCCCTGGGCGAACATCAGTTGACGGTGGAATCGTGTGACAACCGCGAACAGGACCTGCGCACGTGGCTGCAGACGAGGATCGACGCCGAAGACCACAAGCTCAGGCGCTTGGCCGAAAAAATCATCAAGGCCATGGCGTCGTTCAAGGAGGCATTCAAGCTGGAGACTGCCGAAATCGACGCCAGCCTCGAAGCCGCCTTCGAATACGAAAACCTGCTGACACAACTCAACCGCGACGACCTGCCGCGTTTTGTGGCCCGGTTCAAGGAGTTGCTCAACGTCAACACCATCAACGAGATCGCCAACTTCAATGCCCAGCTGGCGCGCGAGCGCGAGACCATCCGCGAGCGCATCACACACATCAACCAGTCACTGGGCGAGATCGATTACAACCCGGGCCGTTACATCGTGCTGGAGTCGCAGCACAGCCCGGACGCGGAAATCCGCGACTTCCAGCAGGAACTGCGCGCATGCACCGAAGGCGCGGTCACCGGTTCCGACGATGCCCAGTATTCCGAGGCCAAGTTCCTGCAGGTCAAGGCCATCATCGACCGTTTTCGCGGGCGCGAAGGCCTGTCCGAGCAGGATCGGCGCTGGACGGCCAAGGTCACCGATGTGCGCAATTGGTTCCTGTTCGCTGCCAGCGAGCGTTGGCGGGAGGACAACAGCGAGCATGAGCATTATTCCGACTCGGGCGGCAAGTCGGGCGGCCAGAAAGAGAAACTTGCCTACACCATACTGGCCGCCAGCCTGGCGTACCAGTTCGGTCTGGAATGGGGTGCGGTGCGCTCGCGATCGTTCCGTTTCGTGGTCATCGACGAGGCCTTTGGCCGCGGCTCCGACGAGTCCGCGCAGTACGGATTGAAGTTGTTCCGGCAGCTCAATCTGCAGTTGCTGATCGTCACCCCGCTGCAGAAGATCCACATCATCGAGCCCTTCGTCTCCAGCGTGGGCTTCGTGCACAACGAGGGTGGGCGCGCGTCCAGGCTGCGCAATCTGTCCATTCAAGACTACCGGGCGCAAAAGGCCTTGCTGGCGCCGCCTTCACTGGAACTGGCGCCGTGAGCCGCAGGGCCGCTCCCAAGGCTCACAGCACCGCAGCGCATGGCGCGGAGCTCGCCTGATGACCTGGACCGGTCCCCGGGAGCTGAAGGCACAGCTGTCGCGGCTGTGGGAGCGGGGCGACTTGTTGCGCGAGGCCTTGGGCGGGCCTTCTCGTTTCCCGTTGCGCCTGGCCATCAAGGGGCCGGGGTCGGCAGACATCACCGATCGTTTCGATGCGGTGCGGGTGTGGGCTTCCGAGTTGACCGCCGCGGCCCACCTGCGCCTGGAATGGCAGGACATCCGCCACCGCGTTCAAGGCGCGCAACGCATGCCCAGCAGTGCCTGGGTCGATTCCGTCGAAGATGCCCTGGTCTGGCTGGGCAAGCGCCGCGATGGGGAGCGTTTTACCGCACTGGTTGCAGCAACCCGACGGGTCCATCCCACCTTGTTGCCGTGGCTCGAGAGACGTCCCTTGCAGGCCTTGGAACTGGCGGACCAATGGCCACAACTGCTGGCCGTGGTCGGCTGGTTTGTCGACCATCCGCGCCCGGCAATCTATCTGCGCCAGGTGGACCTGCCCGGCATCCATACCAAGTTCATCGAGGGCCACCGCGGCGTGCTGGCCGAACTGCTGGACATGGCACTGCCAGCCGAAGCGGTGGACCCGGCCAAGACCGGCGCCAGCCAGTTTGCCGGCCGTTACGGTCTGCGGGATAAACCGACACGTATCCGCTTGCGTGTGCTCGATCCGGAGCTGACGTTGCTGCCTGGCATCGACTGTGCCGACATTACGCTGGACGCAGACAGCTTCGGGCGCCTTCGGTTTCCTGTGCGGCGGGTGTTCATCACCGAGAACGAAATCAATTTCCTCGCGTTCCCTCGTGTGCAAGGTGCCATCGTGATCTTCGGCGCCGGCTACGGCTGGGATGCCCTTGCGCGTAGCGCCTGGTTGAACGATTGCACGGTGGTTTACTGGGGTGACATCGACACCCATGGTTTTGCGATCCTGAACCAGCTGCGCGGACAATTCGCCCACGTGGTTTCATTCCTGATGGATCGGGAAACGCTGCTGGCGCACACGGCCATCTGGGGCTCGGAGGACAGACCCTCGCTGGT
>CAZADK010000443.1:0-4264 GCA_964483855.1 uncultured Rhodoferax sp. | reverse complement strand
GTCCGTGTCCATCTGCGTTGCCAGCGGCAATCAAGCGGTCGACTGCGTTCGCAGGTGCAAGGATCAGGCGCCCGATGGTGGTGGTTTGCCGCCAGGACCGGGAACCAGTCGGGAGCGCCGTTCGGCGTCCAGGCCGGGAGTCGCCCGCATGTCGGTATCGACCAGGCCGGCGTCGATGTCGCGTTTGGCCTGCACCATCATGGGGTCGGGCGCATCTGCGACAGCATCGTTCGATTCGTCGCGCTCGTGAGGGAGCTTCAGGTCACTATCTGGCCGCGCGGCTCCTTTGGCGCTGTGCGCTGGCTCGGCTGTCTTCCGTGCGACCGGACGTCGTTTTCTCGGGTTCAGTGGCATGGCGCAAGCCCTCCTTCACGATCGGCTCGCCCGCGCGGCCAGGCCCGGCTCGCGTCAGGGTCGACGGCGCGGTCATGCGCCGGGGCGACCGGGTTGCGTGGGGGAACCGGCCCCACTCCGGGCTTCAGGGGCGGTGCGCCCGACCCGGATGCGTCGGGGGCATCATGGTTCGAGTGACGCGGATTGGGAAGGCGGGCCATTGCTGCGCTTTCAGAGTCTTTTGATGGTGCAGGCAGTGACATTCACTGCGCCGCGCTGGCGCGCTTTGCCGGGCCAAGCGGTGCCGAGTGATCGCTGATCTGCCCCGGCAAATGGCGTGTGCATGGCGGTCATGGCGGATTCCGAATAGGTTTTACAGAGGGATGACAGACTATAGGGACGAGTCAAAGCAAGGTCTGTTCGTTGGCGTACGCAGTTGCTGCCATCTGGCGTGTGACGGCGACGAGACAGGGAGAGCATGCAAGTGTCCCGATTCGAGAGTCCACGCCGTCCCGCACGGTGCCTTGAGCATGGTGCAGCGCCCAGTCGGCGCAAGCTGGGGCTCCGATGACGGCGCAGGTGTCGAGTACAGTTCAAGCTCGACGTAACAGCGGTTGCCACCATTTGCATCCGTTTGCGTCTGTTTGCAGGAAACGTAAATGAAACTCAGTACATTCATCAAGGACAACCTGGACGCGATCATCGCTGACTGGGAGGCCTTTGCCAGGACGTTGCCAGCGGGCCAGGGTATGTCCACCCTCGCGTTGCGCGACCACAGTCGGGAGATCCTGCTGGGTATCGCTGGCGACATGGAGCGTCACCAAACCGACCAGGAACGGGCCGACCAGTCACACGACATCGTTCCGACTGAAGCATCCACGACCAGCGCGGCCGCGGAGCACGGTGCGTTGCGGCAGTTGGAGGGTTTCGACATCGTGCAACTGTTCGCCGAGTTTCGTGCCATGCGGGCCAGCGTCATCGCGTTTTGGCAACGGTCTGAAGGGACAGAACCAGGATCGTCGTCACTGAAGGAGATAACGCTCTTCAACGAAGGCATGGACATGGCTCTGGCGCAGTCGGTGCAGCGCTACTCGAGCGAAGTCGCCGCGTCGCGCGACATGTTTCTGGCCGTGCTCGGCCATGATCTGCGCGGCCCGTTGTCGGGCATCGACATGTCGGCGATGCGGCTCACCAAGCCCGGCCTGTCGGACGCGGCCAGGCTACAGACGGCTGCGCTCATCAAGCGCGCCTCCCGGGACATGAATCGTCTGATCACCGACTTGCTGGAGTACACGCGTACGCGCCTGGGCGCCGGCATGCCCTTCGATCGGTCGCAGTGCGATCTTGGCCGGGTGTGCGAGGCGTCGTTGGAGGACATTCGCGCCGGCAATCCCGAGCAGCATTTCGTGCAGCGTATGACCGGCGACCTGACCCTGCAGGCCGACGCGGCCCGCATGCAGCAGGCCCTGTCCAATCTGCTGGCGAATGCCGTTCAGCATGGCAGCCGGCTTTCACCGATCACACTCACCGCTGACGGCGAAGCGGACGCCATTGTTCTGAAGGTCAGCAATTCGGGCGAACCGATTCCACCGGAGGCACTGCATACGATCTTCGAGCCGCTGGTTCAGGCGCCCAACACCAGCTCCGAATTGCACGAACGCTCCAAAACCAGTCTTGGGCTGGGTCTGTTCATCGTGCGCGAGATCGTGCTCGCCCACGATGGCACGATCACGGTGCAGTCCTCGATCGAAGCGGGCACGGTGTTCACGATCCGCTTGCTGCGCGCGACCGTCTGACCGCCGGTATCGGCGCCAGGCCGCGCGTCCACAACGCGCCCCGGCGGTGCGCCGGGTGACCAAGTCGAGGCTTGCCGCGATCGGCGCCGGCCTGTGAGCGCAATCCTGACAAAGTGGTTTCGCCTTTGCTGAAACGCCGCAAACACCAAAGTATGTTCCAATTGGATTCCAAACAGAATCCAGGTGGATGATATGAACAGTAACAGCACGGCAATAGAACCCAGGCAACGCACGGGCGAGACAGAGAAGATGACGGTCAATGTTGGCGTGGTCGATCTGGGACACGTCGACCTGTTGGTCCAGGAAGGCTTCTATTCGAACCGCTCGGACCTGATGCGAACGGCACTTCGCAACCAGCTTGCGTTGCATGCCGACACGGTCAGGCAGACCGTGGCTCGCCGAACGCTGACCGTTGGCCTTCAGCACTACAGCCGCGCCGACCTCGAGGCGGTGGTGGCGGCAGGCCGGCGACTGCAGGTCCAGGTGGTCGGACTCGCACGGTTTGCCGACGACGTGACACCTGAGCTGGCGCGCGACGCCATCGAATCCGTGACCGTGCTGGGCGCGTTCCAGGCGAGCCCGGCGGTGCGACGGGCCCTGTCGGGGCGCATCCATTGAACCTGCAAACCGCGACGCCATCAACAGAAAGAACATCATGAAGAACCCCTTCAGCGCCCGAGCGCCGACCTTCGATGCCAACGCGATCAACGCGACGATTCAACGCGCGCTCGCGTCCGCGGGACTCGACACCACGACGGGCCCGTTGCACGAGGTGACACAGACCATCCGGCGCGCGCTGTCCGCTGGGCGCCTTGCCGAGGTTGCCCCGAGTTTCGACAATGAATCCGTCGTCGATGTTGCAGCACGCGTCGTCTCCACGGGCGAAGACACCAAAGCAACACGTGTCGTCTCCACGAGCGAAGACACCGACGCAGCTGGGGGCCGGGCGCCGTCGATCGGTGAGGCGCGGCAACGGCCCGGCAGCTTCGAGGCGCACACGTTCAGCAACGACGCCGGCAAGCGGGCGTACAAGCTTTATCTTCCTGCGGGGAAGTCCGACGCGCCGTGCGCGATGATGGTCATGCTGCATGGTTGTACCCAGTGCGCAGACGACTTCGCCGCTGGCACGCAGATGAATCGCCTGGCCGACGAGCACGGCTTCATGGTCGTGTATCCCGAGCAGGCCGCACAGGCGAACGCATCGAAGTGCTGGAACTGGTTCCGTCCGCAGGACCAGCTGCGCGGCGCCGGTGAACCTTCGCTGATAGCGGGCATCGTCTGCGAGGTCGCGCGAAGGCACGGCGCCGACCCGCGCCGCGTCTTTGTTGCCGGGCTGTCGGCCGGAGCGGCGATGGCCGTGGTGCTGGGTGAGACCTACCCGGAGCTGTTTGCCGGTGTCGGTGCGCATTCCGGGCTCCCGTATGGCAGTGCACACGACATCCCATCGGCCCTGGCCGCGATGAAAGGCGGGCGCAGCGGGATGCCGGGGCTGAAAAACGGTCCCGGTGCGGCCGCAACGTCGCGCGGCAAAGCCGTGCAGGCGGTGCCGGTCATCGTATTCCACGGCGATCGGGACCACACCGTGCAGCAGACCAACGGCGCACACATCCTTGAGCAGGCACGGGACGCGCACCGCGCTCGGTTGGGGGACGCCGGCTTGCAGGCCAGTACGCACTCTGGTGTCGCGTCGGGCGGCCGGAGGTTCAGCCGCACGGTCCACGCCGACACCGAGGGGCGGGCCCGGATCGAAAGCTGGACCTTGCACGGTGCGGGACACGCCTGGTCGGGAGGCCACGCGAGTGGTTCCTATACCGACGGCACCGGGCCGGATGCGTCAGCGCAGATGGTGCGCTTCTTCATGGCGACTCCCGGCGCGCCGTGAAAGCGCGATTGGATATGCTTTTGGCACCAAGCCGAGTCTTTGTCGGTGCGACTGCGCATATATGCGGCACATTCACCGGATGGCGTTTCCGGACGAACCAGGGTTCCTCCTCTATGCCAGTTGGCGACGGATCTTCAGCACGGCGCTAGAAGGACTCGTGAGCACAACGGACGCGACCCTCTCCTGTACCGCTGAGAGGGCGCGCGAGGTGGAAAAATGCGCAAGCATGATGCAGTCACAACGCGCCAGCCGC
>CAZADK010000442.1:0-4271 GCA_964483855.1 uncultured Rhodoferax sp. | reverse complement strand
ACACGCAGGCCGGATGAGTTGTGGGACCGGGGCTGGTACCGGTTCGCGCGCCGCTTGCCGTCGCCCAACTGCGGCGCTCGTCCGCCCGGCAGCATCGTCGACCTGGTGGTTCTGCATTCGATCAGCTTGCCGCCGGGGCAGTATGGTGGCCAGGCCGTGCGGCAATTGTTCACGAACACGCTGGACTGGGACGCGCATCCGTATTACCAGGGCATGCGCGGTCTGATGGTCTCGGCGCATTTTTATGTCGAGCGTTGCGGTGTCCTGTGGCAGTTGGTCAGTTGCGATGCGCGTGCCTGGCATGCCGGAGTGTCCTGCTACCGCGGCCGCGACAACTGCAACGACGACTCGGTGGGCATCGAACTCGAGGGCCTGGAGGGTGATTGCTTCGAGTCGGCCCAATACGAAACCACGGCGGCATTGTGCGCGGCGCTTGCCGCGCACTACCCGATTGCGCACGTGGCCGGTCACGAGCATATTGCGCCAGGGCGCAAGTCCGATCCGGGCACTGGATTCGACTGGGGGCGCTTGCAGGCGGCGCTGGCCTGGCCTGCTGTTTTTTTTCCACCGACAAATGGTGAGGTCTGAGCCGGTTCGCCCCGCGGGCGCGAGCCGGCCGCGGCGCGATACCAACCACCGGCTGTATTCCGCGAACTCAAGCCTGGTGCGGATGTCAGCGGCGAAACCGGCAGACAGTCGCATGCACCGGTGTTTTCCATCCCAGGCCCGCATGTCGCAAGGCTCTGGACCGGTCGTACGCGGGGCGCCGGGCCGCGCTGTCGGTGTTGCGACGCGATTGCGCCTGCACGGCTTGCGCGGTCAGCACCGTGCGGGGGGCGGTACACTACCGGTAGTGGCTTGTCATCGGTACAGGCACCATATATAGTGTGTGCTGGTCGCCTAAGGCACTTGCCGCCCAGAGGCGCCATCCGGCCGCGCCGCCAGCCCGGAATACTCCGACAAGACGTTCTCAGAGACGAGGAAAACAATGCAAACAGCCCTGAATACCCCCCCCCAGAAGAATTCCGGCGTGCCGGCACATGCCCGCTCCCATTCCGCGCAAATGCCCAGTGCTGTGGCATTGGCCCAGTTCCAGATCATCCGCCGCAACGGCGCCGTCGTTCCGTTCGAGCCAGGCAAGATTGCCGTGGCGATGATGAAAGCTTTTCTTGCGGTGCACGGCACCCAGGGCGCGGCATCGGCCAGCGTGCGCGAAGTCGTCGACGAGTTGACACAGGTTGTCGTTCGCGCCCTGATGCGTTCGCGCCCCGGCGGTGGCACCTTCCACATCGAGGACGTGCAGGACCATGTGGAACTTGGCCTGATGCGCGGTGGTCGCCACGAGATCGCCCGTGCCTACGTGTTGTACCGCGAGAAGCGGACCCAGGAGCGCGCGCGCGTCAAGCAGCATGAAACCCCCGCAACGCCGCAACTGCATGCCATCGACAACGGCCAGCGCGTGCCGCTGGACATGGGCCACCTGCAAGATCTGATCCGCGTCGCCTGCGAAGGCCTGGGGCCCGATATTCGCTTCGAGCCCATCATGGCCGAGACCTTGCGCAACCTGTATGACGGTGTGCCGATGGACGAGGTCTACAAGGCTTCGGTGCTGGCGGCCCGCACCCTGATCGAGAAAGATCCGGACTACACCTATGCCACCGCGCGCCTGCTGTTCCATACCATCGCCAAGGAGGTGCTGGGCCACGACGTGCCGCAGTCCGAGATGGGTTCAGCCTATGTCGAGTATTTCCCGCAGTTCGTGCGCAAGGGCGTGGACGCCGAGTTGCTCGACCAGCGCCTGCTGCAGTTCGATCTGCAGCGCCTGGCCGCTGCGCTCAAGCCCGAGCGCGACCTGCAGTTCGACTATCTTGGATTGCAGACGCTGTACGACCGCTATTTCCTGCATATCAGCAAGACCCGCATCGAGATGCCGCAGGCCTTCTTCATGCGGGTGGCGATGGGCCTGTCGCTGAACGAGATCGACCGCGAGGCACGTGCGATCGAGTTCTACGAGGTGTTGTCGTCGTTTGACTTCATGTCCAGCACACCGACCCTGTTCAACAGCGGCACCTTGCGCTCGCAACTGTCGTCGTGTTACCTGACCACGGTGCCAGACGATCTCGATGGCATCTACGAGTCGATCAAGGAAAACGCGTTGTTGTCCAAGTTCGCCGGCGGGCTGGGCAACGACTGGACCCGTGTGCGCGCGCTGGGTTCGCGCATCAAGGGTACCAACGGCGAGTCGCAAGGCGTGGTGCCATTCCTCAAGGTGGTCAACGACACCGCAGTGGCCGTGAACCAGGGCGGCAAGCGCAAGGGGGCGGTCTGCACCTATCTGGAAGCCTGGCACCTGGACGTCGAAGAATTCCTGGAACTGCGCAAGAACACCGGCGACGACCGCCGCCGCACCCATGACATGAACACCGCGAACTGGATTCCGGACCTTTTCATGCGCAGGGTCATGGAAAAAGGCGACTGGACGTTGTTCTCGCCATCCAGCGTGCCAGACCTGCACGACAAGTTCGGCGCCGATTTCGAGCGCGCCTATGTAGCCTACGAAGAGAAGGCGGCGCGCGGAGAGATCAAGCCCTGCCGTACGCTGCCGGCGTCCGACCTGTGGCGCAAGATGCTGACCATGTTGTTCGAGACCGGCCATCCATGGATCACGTTCAAGGATGCTTGCAACGTGCGTTCCCCCCAGCAGCACGTGGGTGTCGTGCATTCGTCCAATCTGTGCACCGAGATCACGCTCAACACCAGTGACACCGAGACCGCGGTCTGCAACCTGGGCTCCGTCAACCTGCTGCAGCACATCAAGGACGGCGGTATCGATCACGACAAGCTGCGTCGCACCATCGGCATCGCGATGCGCATGCTCGACAACGTGATCGACATCAACTACTACGCGGTCAAGAAGGCGCGCGACTCCAACCTGCGCCACCGGCCGGTGGGCTTGGGCTTGATGGCATTCCAGGACAGCCTGTACAAGTTGCGCATTCCTTACGCCAGCGAGGCGGCGGTCGCGTTCGCCGACCAGTCGATGGAGGCGGTGTGTTACTACGCTTACTGGGCGTCGACCGATCTGGCGCGCGAGCGCGGGCGGTATTCCAGCTACAAGGGATCCCTGTGGGATCGCGGCATCTTGCCGATCGACACGCTGGACCTGCTGGCAAAGGAGCGCGGTGGATATGTCGAGGTCGACCGTTCCTCCACGCTGGACTGGGACGCTTTGCGCGACAAGATCGCCGTCGACGGCATGCGCAACTCGAATTGCGTGGCGATCGCGCCGACCGCCACCATCTCCAACATCATCGGTGTCGATGCGTCGATCGAGCCTAGTTTCGGCAACTTGTCGGTGAAGTCCAACCTGTCGGGCGAGTTCACCGTGATCAACAACAGCCTCGTGCACGACCTCAAGCGCCTGGGGTTGTGGGACGACGTGATGGTCATGGACCTCAAGCATTTCGACGGATCGCTGCAGCCGATCGACCGCGTGCCGCAGGACATCAAGTCGCTCTACGCGACCGCGTTCGAGATCGAGACCCATTGGCTGGTCGAGGCTGCGGCGCGGCGCCAGAAATGGATCGACCAGGCGCAGTCACTCAACATCTACATGGCGGGCGCCTCGGGAAAGAAACTCGACGACACCTACAAACTCGCCTGGGTTCGTGGCTTGAAGACGACCTACTACCTGCGCACGCAGTCGGCAACCCATGCCGAGAAATCGACGGTTGCCTCCGGCCGCATGAACGCGGTGTCCTCCGGTGGCATCGATCGTGCAAGCGCCGGGGCATCGATGAGCGCGCTCGACAAGGCCGCGGCCGAGGCGCGCGAGCAACTCGCGGCAAGTCCGGCGACCGACGTCAAGTTCTGTGGCGTAGACGACCCGACGTGCGAAGCGTGCCAGTAGCCCAGCGACGCATCGTTCATGCACAACGCGTAGACGATGCAATTGAACAACACATCACGACGGCCGCGTACATGAATGCTTTGCATTTCATCACGCTGCTTTCATAATTCGCAGATTGGAAATTTCTATGTTGACCTGGGACGAAGAAGTCAAGCCCACATCGCCAACGACACTTGCTCGTGACCCTCAACCGGGTCGCCCGGTGAAGCCACCGTTGCATTCTGCCCAGGCCCGCGTTCTCGATGATGGAGCGCCGATGCCGTTGGCAGCGCCCCATGCAGGCGCCTTTGCAGCAGCACCCGCCCCGCGCCGCATCAACGCCGCGGACAAACGCATCATCAATGGGCAGACCGACGTCAAC
>CAZADK010000441.1:0-4277 GCA_964483855.1 uncultured Rhodoferax sp. | reverse complement strand
TATGCGATAGCCGGCATCGGTGGCAACTCGTGGGTCTGGAAGAATACCGGCGCCGTGGTGGCACTGGGCGCCTGGACCCATGTGTCCCTGGTGTTCGACAGCGGCTCGGTCACCACCTATATCAATGGCGTCAAGTTCGGTGCCTCACAGGCGCTGGGATTCACGACGGTCACCGACGTCGAGCCGGCGCAAAACGAGTTGTGGATCGGCGGACGTCCATCGGTCAGCCAGTTCTTCAACGGCCGCATCGACGAGGTCCGGCTCTGGAACACGGCACGCACCGCGGCCCAGATCGCCGACAGCTACAACCGCGTCCTGAGCGGCGACGAGAGCGGTTTGCAAGGCTACTGGCGCTTCGAGGAACAGGCCGATGCCGACCTGCTGCGCAATGGCGACCAGGTCGCTGATCTTTCGCCCAATCTGGCCCATGGCACGCTGAGCCAGAACCTGACGCCGACCTCGGTGCCGGTTGCGCAGCGCGGCGGCACCGACAACCTGATCGTGCCCTACGGCCCGGGCGAATACCGCATCAAGTTCGGTGGCACGCTGGGCTCGAGCCTGCTGGTGTCAGGTGCGGATGCCAGCCAGGTATTCTCGTCAGTCGAGCTGTCAGGCCAGCCGGTCATGATCGACATCGGCGACATCAACGGCGACGGGTTTGATGACGCCATCGTGTCGGTGCAGGATGCGGTGGTGGCCAGCCTGGATGACGTCGGCAACCCGCGCACCTTTGTGCGTGTCGCGTTCGGCTCGGCACAGGGCATCGACCCCAACCTGGTCCAGCCCACCGTGACGCTGGAGCTTCCCGCACCGGTGCTCGGCGGTAGCCAGACCAACCGATCCGTCATCTCGCGCGGGGGCGACATCGACGGTGACGGTTTCGACGACATTGTGGTGGCGGTCACCAAGCAATCCGCGATGGACAAACAGGGTGTCTACGTGCTGTTCGGGCGCAGCGACTGGAGCAGCGACGCCAACGCCGCAGCCGACGCCGGCTTGACGGGCGAATATTTTGTGTTGCCGGCCGGTGTGCCCTCGACAGATCTGAACCTGATCGATTTCGACACGCTCACACCCAAGTACAAGCGCACCGATGCGCGCATCGCTTTCCCGATCACCAGCGGCCCGGGTTTTGCCGGCTTCTCGGACCTGAACGACCGGTTTGCGGTGCGCTGGTCCGGGCAATTGCAGATCGAACAGGCCGGCAGCTACAGTTTCTTCCTGTCCAGCGACGACGGCAGCAAGCTGTTCATTGACGGGCAGGAAGTGATCGACAACGACGGGCTGCACGCCAATCTGGAAAAGTCGGTCACGCTCAACCTCGAAGCGGGTTTCCACAATATCCGGGTGACGATGTTCGAGAACTACGGCGCTGCCGGCGTCAGCCTGTCCTGGCAGAAGCCGGGCAGTGCCGGCCGCGAGATTGTGCCGTCCAGTGCACTGTTCCGCGATGCGCGCGGCGTGATCAACCTGCTGAGCGACAGCGACATGTTCATCCCGGTCGTCGGCACCACCGTCGTGCAGGCGGCAGGCGTCGGCAATGTGACGCCGGTGCAAACGAACGGACTGATCGGGCATTACTACGACTACTCCGACAACGCCAATCTGACCGCGATTCCCGGCTTTGTCGATGGCGAATTCCTCGTCAACACTGCGGTTGGACAGCACAACGCCATCGTCGTCACGCTGACCGACCTGCCGGAGCACCAGAGCCTGGACATCGAGTTCATGCTGGCGCTGATCAACAGCTGGGACGGCAACAATGCCAACCACGGGCCCGATCGCCTGCGCATCGATCTCGACGGCAGCACCGTGTTCGACCACACGTTCTCGAACATCGGTGGAAGCGCGCAGAGCTACGGTGGTGCCGGCATGTTGCGCAGCGGCACCAACCTGGGCTTTGGTGCGGCGGCGGACGCGCTCTACGACCTGTCCGGCACGGCGGCGCTGCGCGGCCTGGCGCATACCGGCAGCACGGCGACCATCCGGTTCTGGGCCGAAGGCGCGAATTACATCGGTGGCGCCGACGAGTCCTTTGCAATCGACAACCTGCGGGTGCTTGGCAACGACGCGGCAGGTGACGCCACGGTCGTCTTCAACACCGACTTCAACGGCGCGATTCCCGCGAATGTCAGCGGTGCGGGCCAGCGCGCCGACGTCGCGGGCTTCGGGCCCACGCTGGTGCGGCTCGATTCCGCCATCGTCACCAACGACATGTACGTCGACGGGGTGGGTGGCAGTTTCCAGGGTTTGCAGATGCCTGCCACCGCAGTGCCAGGGCTGGTACAGGACTTTGCCGTGCGCTGGACCGGCAGCCTGTATTTCGACCCACCGGGCGATGCCGAGAGCGCGCAGGTCAACCTGCTGGCCTACAGCCAGGACGGACATCGGCTCTATGTGGACGGCAACCTGGTCCTGGAGGGCAACGATCCGAATGGCACGTTGAATACGCAACTCGTCACCCTCGGTGCGGGCTACCACGCGATCGTGCTCGAGTATTACCAGGCCGATGCCAATGGCTACGTCGCCTTGCGTTGGGATCCCGCCGGCGGCCAGGCTTTCACTATGATTCCCCTGGCCAATATGGTGCAGGTGGACGAGTCACAGGGCGATGCGCCAGCGCGCGACGATCTCGTGGTGTCGGCACTGGGCCAGACCAAGGTGTATTCGGGGCGTTCGCGCGAGGCCTGGCTGACGCAGGTCGACACCAGTGGCCTGGGCGGTGGCAATGCCTTCGTCGGCGCCGCCGCGTTCACGACGGCCGGCGCCGGGGCGGTGGCGGGCGTGGGCGATTTCACCCGCGATGGCCGGGACGGATACGCGGTGATCGGTTCGCAGGAGCTGCGCGTCTTCGCTGGTGGCACAGCCATCGGCGGGCCTGAACTGCGGCTCACCGTCACCGGCGTGCCGGGTGGCGACGCCCGTGTGTTCAACGCCGGCGACGTGGATGGCGACGGCACGGTCGACATTCTGGTCACCGGCAACGGCAGCGGCTATGTCATCTTCGGCGACAGTGAACTCAGCGGCACGGTCTCACTGGCCTCGCTGCTGGCCTCCGATGCCGCGATCGACCTGCCGAACGGTGTTTTCCGCCCGATTGGCGATTTTGACGGCGATGGCGCAGCCGACCTCGGGTCAGCGCTGATGGTCCAGAGCAATCGCCTGACCGAACAGGCGCAACTGGAACACCAGGTGCTGGCGGTCTACCTGGGCGCCGCGGTCATTGCCGATCCGGCCGACACCCGCGAGTCACGGGTCGATATCGAGGCGCGCATGGCCTTTGCCGCCGACCTGCTGATCGAGCCGGGTCGCGCCAGTTACGCAGCACCCGGCACCGTGCTGCCCCAGGCACTGCAATTCGGAACCGCTGGCGTGTTCGACAGCAACGACCAGCGCTTCACGCGCCTGGCCTTTGCCGGGCCCAATGGCGATGCGCTGCGGGTCTACGAAGGCAACCGCCTCGGTCAGGTGCAACCTGGCGCGGTGGATGCCGGCCCCGATCTGCTGACGCCCAAGTATTACCGCTTCGACCTGGCCACGCCGTCCACACCAACCCTGGGCCCGCGCGATATTCCCGGCATCAACGTGGCCACCGACGCCAATCCGGCCGCGCGCGACGCGTTTGGCCTCAGTGGGTCGAGCGAGGACGAGGGGCTGTCCGGTGTGGTGCATCTGGCCGACTTCAACGGCGACCGCAACGCCGACCTGATGGTGCATGGCCAGGACGCCAGCTACGTGCTGCTGGGCCCGGTCAAACTCGACTCGGTGTCCGATGTGCGCGAGCAGGCCGATTTCACGATCGACGCCGATGTGGGGCGCGCACTGTCACGCATGGGCGACATCAGTGGCGACGGCAAGACCGACCTGGCCTTCGTGCGCCGCGATGGTGCCAGCGGTGTGGACGCCGTGATCACCGTCATCATGGGTGGCGCGGCAGGCGGGCTGGAGCTGCCCGGCTATATCGACCGCGACTGGGTCAGCCTGGTTGCCGCGGCGGAAGACCAGAACCGCGTGCGCCAGTTCAAGATCTCGAACGGCGGGTCGCTGCTCGACACGGGAGACCTGTCGGTGCTCAACTGGGACGACGACGGTTATGCCGACATCCTGGTCAGTGGTTCGTTCGGCCTGATCGGTGGTTATGTGATCTCCGGCCTGGCGGTCTGGGGTGGCGAAGACGCGCCGGGCAATGATGTCTTCAATTCCAGCACCGACGTCGAAGCGGTCATCTGGTCCGACTTCACCGACCGCTCCACTGTCGGAACCGCATTCACCAATAT
>CAZADK010000440.1:0-4281 GCA_964483855.1 uncultured Rhodoferax sp. | reverse complement strand
CGACGATCTTGTCCTGCTCCAGGCCGGTCAGGCGCTGCAGGCGCATCTGCAGGATTTCTTGCGCCTGCGTGTCACTCAGGCGATAGAGGCCGTCATCACCCATGCCGTACGACTTCTCAAGGCCGTCGGGGCGGTAGTCGTCGGCATTGACCGCGCCGCCATCGGCACGGGTGCGCGTCAGCATTTCGCGCACCAGCCGGCTGTCCCACGACTGGGCCATCAGTTCGGCCTTGGCAACCGGCGGTGTCGGCGCATTGCGGATGATGGCAATGAACGCGTCGATGTTCGCCAGCGCGACCGCCAGGCCTTCAAGCACATGGCCACGCTCGCGCGCCTTGCGCAGCGTGAACACGGTACGCCGGGTCACGACCTCGCGGCGGTGATCCAGGAAGACCTCGATCAGGTCCTTCAGATTGCACAGGCGGGGCTGGCCGTTGATCAGCGCCACCATGTTGATGCCGAAGGTGTCCTGCAATTGCGTCTGCTTATAGAGATTGTTCAGCACAACCTCGGGCACTTCGCCACGCTTGAGCTCGATCACCAGCCGCATGCCGGATTTGTCGCTTTCGTCCTGGATGTGGCTGATACCGTCGATTTTCTTCTCGTGCACCAGGTCCGCCATGCGTTCCTGCAGCGTCTTCTTGTTGACCTGGTAGGGCAGTTCGTCGACGATGATGGCCTGGCGCTGGCCCCGGTCGATGTCCTCGAAGTGGCATTTGGCGCGCATCACAACGCGACCGCGGCCTGTGCGGTAACCATCCTTCACGCCGTTGATGCCGTAAATGATGCCGCCGGTGGGGAAGTCCGGCGCCGGAATGATCTCCATCAAGTCATCGACCGAGGCGTTCGGATGGCGTAGCAGGTGCAGGCAGGCATCGATCACCTCGTTGAGGTTGTGCGGAGGTATGTTGGTGGCCATGCCCACCGCGATACCGCCTGAACCATTGACCAGCAGGTTCGGCAGTTTGCTGGGCAGGACCAGCGGTTCTCTTTCCGAGCCGTCGTAGTTGGGGCCGAAGTCGACCGTCTCCTTGTCGATGTCGGCCAGCATCTCGTGGGTTATCTTGGCCAGCCGGATCTCGGTGTACCGCATGGCCGCCGCGTTGTCGCCGTCCACCGAACCGAAGTTGCCCTGCCCATCGACCAGCATGTGTCGCATCGAGAAATCCTGCGCCATGCGCACGATCGTGTCATAAACAGACTGGTCGCCGTGAGGGTGGTATTTGCCGATGACGTCACCCACGATACGAGCCGATTTCTTGTAAGCGCGATTCCAGTCGTTATTGAGTTCGTGCATCGCGAACAATACGCGGCGGTGCACCGGCTTGAGGCCGTCACGCGCATCCGGCAGGGCACGCCCGACGATCACGCTCATCGCGTAATCGAGGTAGCTGCGCCGCATTTCCTCTTCAAGACTGATAGGCAGAGTTTCTTTGGCGAACTGGGTCATGAACAGGCTTTGCGGCGGAAAGCGGAGATTTTAGGCCTAAGGTGGTGTCGCTAACGGGCAACACATGCTCTCGATCGGCCTAATTTCCTACAGGCGGAGGGCGTGTGCAGCGTTGTTTGCTGAAATCGCTATGGCACAATAACCCTATGCGCTTGGTGGCGGTCACCAAGTGCGTTGAACGTTTCGCAGCGCCGCTGCGGCTTATGTCTCGATAAGGAGAATCATGAAGAATTTAAATAAAGTGGCCATGCTGATCGGTACCGTTGTGCTCGCGACAGCCGCGAGCGCGCAGACGATCGACAACTGGCGCAATGGTTCGAGCGACCTGGTCTGGAAGAACGGCACCAACGAACTGTGCTGGCGCGATTCCTTCTGGACTCCGGCAACGGCAGCGCCCGGTTGCGATGGCGCGATTGCTCCTGTAAGGGCTGCAGCTCCGACTCCCGCCCCAGCACCGCGCGCCGCTCCGGCACCAGCAGCACCGCCGCCGCCCGCAGCCACTAAAGTGACCTACGCCGCCGATGCCTTCTTCGATTTCGATAAGTCCGTGATCAAGCCGGAAGGCAAAGCCAAGTTGGACGATCTGATCGGCAAGGTCAAGGGCATCAACCTGGAAGTCGTGATTGCTGTCGGCCACACCGACTCCATCGGGTCTGACGCCTACAACCAAGGCCTGTCGATGCGCCGTTCTGAAGCCGTCAAGGCTTACCTGGTGTCCAACGGCATCGAAAAGAACCGTGTCTACACCGAAGGCAAGGGCGAGAAGCAGCCGGTTGCAGACAACAAAACCGGCGAAGGCCGTGCGAAGAACCGCCGCGTGGAAATCGAAGTGGTCGGTACCCGCGCCAACCGGTAAAACGGTTCTCGGTTACTCCCGGAGCTGTAAGCAGCTCCCTGGCAAACCCCGCTTCGGCGGGGTTTGGTCTTTCTGGCGGCGCTTAGAGGCCCTGTGCAAGCAGGGTGCCGACGCGATTGCCGATAATCACTGTATGACAAGCAGCACCAATGTGGATCCGGCCGAGTTGGCCAAGTTCTCGGACCTGGCCCACCGCTGGTGGGACAAAAACAGCGAGTTTGGCCCACTGCACGAGATCAATCCCTTGCGCCTGGACTGGATCGCGTCGATCTCCCCGCTGCAGGGACTGTCGGCGCTGGACGTGGGCTGCGGTGGCGGCATTCTGGCCGACGCGATGGCGCGCCGTGGCGCGCAGGTGCTGGGCATCGACCTTGCCACCAAAGCCTTACGGGTTGCGCAACTGCATGCGCTGGAGGCGCAGACACCCGATGTGTCTTACCGGGAGATCAGTGCCGAAGACCTTGCCGCAGAGCAGGTTGGCAGTTTCGATCTGGTCACCTGCATGGAAATGCTCGAGCATGTGCCTGATCCGTCGTCTGTCGTCCAGGCATGCGCGAAACTGGTCAAGCCGGGTGGATGGGTCTTCTTCTCGACCATCAATCGCAACCCGAAGTCCTTTCTGTTCGCGATCGTCGGCGCCGAATACGTGCTCAACCTGCTGCCCCGCGGCACCCACAGTTATGAACGGTTGATCCGGCCCAGTGAACTGGCGCGTTTCTGCCGGGATGCCGGCCTGTCGCTCGAACATACCAGGGGCATGCAGTACAACCCATTGACCCGGCGCTACTGGCTCAACGGTGACACCAGTGTGAACTACCTATTTGCCACCCGCAAGCCGGCCCTGGCTGGCGCGACGGTATGACGGCCCGTTTGTTCGCCGACATCGACGTCGTCCTGTTCGATCTGGACGGCACGCTGATCGACAGCGCCCCGGACCTCGGCGCCGCTGCAGACCGAATGCGAGTGCAACGCGGCATGCCTTCGCTCCCGCTGCATCAATACCGCCACATGGCGGGAGCTGGCGCCCGCGGCATGTTGTCGGTCGCATTCGGCATGACGCCGGAACATGCGCAGTTCGCTGACCTTAAGGAAGAGTTCCTCGGCAACTACGAACGCGGCATGACCGAGCGCACCTATGCCTTCGACGGGGTGCAGACGCTGATCGATCAACTGCAGTACAAAGGCCTGCGCTGGGGCGTGGTGACCAACAAGTCGGCCCGTTTTACCGAGCCACTGACGCGTGCTTTACCCTTGTTTGGCAGTGCCGCGGTCGTCATCAGCGGAGATACCACGCCCTATTCCAAACCGCATCCAGAGCCCTTGTTCGAGGCTGCACGCCGGATCGGTGTCGAGCCAGGGCGTTGTGTGTATGTGGGCGACGACGAGCGCGACATCGTCGCCGGGCTCGCTGCTGGCATGGGCACGGTGGCCGCCACTTACGGCTACCTGGGACTCAAGGCCGACACCACGGCGTGGGGTGCTCATGCATCGATAGAAAATCCGCTGGCGCTATTGCATTTGCTGGGATAGGCCTAAAATGTTGGCCGAGGGGCTGCATTGGTTTCGACGTGGGTACGGAATCGCTGTGGTGCATGTCGAGCATGGGCTACGCTCGTAAATCTTGGTTCAACAAACTAACTGCAAACGACGAACGTTTCGCACTCGCTGCTTAATAACCAGTGAGCCTTACAACAGCAGGCCGATGGGCTGGGCAAGGGTGTCGCGACCGCAAGGTTGCGATGTCCAGGCTGTAAGGTTATTCACATCGGCTGGCTCTGTGCCGGGTACCTTGGCATGGGGCGAGACAATAGGGTGCTGGCGTCCTGTGTAGCGTGTGGCTGCGCGACACAGGTGGCGAGACTCAAATCAGACCACTAAACATGTAGATCTGCTCGAGGATGGCTTGCGGACGGGGGTTCGAATCCCCCCAGCTCCACCAATATTGAAAATCCAACCAGTTCGCTGGTTGGATTTT
>CAZADK010000439.1:0-4287 GCA_964483855.1 uncultured Rhodoferax sp. | reverse complement strand
GGCGGATTGCGCGCGCGCGGGCATCCTTCACGCTCATCGGCAGGTGGGTACGGATGGTTTCCACCAATTGCCGACCGATCGAATACAACGGGTTCAGCGAGGTCAGCGGGTCCTGGAAGATCGCGCCGATACGCCGGCCACGAATGTGGCGCATCGCCTCGTGGTCCAGGTTGTCGATGCGCTGGCCCTCCAGCAGGATCTCGCCACCGGCGATCCGCCCGGGCGGCTCGAGCAGGCCGATGATGGCAGCACCGGTCAGCGACTTGCCGGCGCCCGATTCACCAACCACACCGAGCACCTCGCCAGGCGCGATGTCGAACGAGATCTTGTCGAGCGCGCGCAAGTTGCCCGAACGCGTCGGAAACTCGACGATCAGGTCCCGGACCTGCAGCAGGGGTTGGGTGCCGGCGTCGCGCACGTTTGCCTTCGCGCCGCCAGTCGTTTGCTTTGGTACTGGATACATGTCGGCCTACCGCAAGCGCGGATTGAGCGCATCGCGCAACCAGTCACCCAGCAGGTTGACCGACAACGCGATGATGATCAGCATCAGACCCGGAAAGACCGTGATCCACCACTCGCCCGAGAACAGGTAATCGTTGCCGATCCGGATCAGCGTGCCCAGTGACGGCGAGGTCGGCGGTGCACCGACGCCCAGGAAGGACAGGGTTGCCTCGGTGATGATCGCGGTGGCGACCTGGATCGTGGCCAGCACCAGCACCGGGCCCATTACGTTGGGCAATACATGCCGGCGCATGATGCGCAACGAGGATACGCCGGTGACCCGCGCCGCCTGCACATATTCCTTGTTGCGCTCGACCATGGTCGAGCCGCGCACGGTGCGCGCGTATTGCACCCAGCCGGTCAGCGTGATCGACACGATCAGCACGCCCAGCGCCAGGTTGTCCGGCGCATTCGGGAACACCGCGCGCCCGACACCGGCGATCAGCAAGGCCACCAGGATCGCCGGGAACGACAACATCACATCGCACAGCCGCATCAGCGCGGCATCGACCCAGCCGCCCAGGAAGCCGGCCACCAGGCCCATCACCACGCCGATGATCACCGACAGGATCACCGATGCGAACCCGACCGCCAGCGAGATGCGGGCACCGTACATCAGCGCCGACAGGATGTCGCGGCCCTGGTCGTCGGTACCGAGCACGAACTTCGCGCTGCCCTCGGACGTCCAGGCTGGCGGAAGCCGTGCATCGGCCAGGTCCAGCGTGGCCAGGTCGAATGGGTTGTGCGGTGCCACCCAGCCGGCAAACACCGCGCTGAACACGCAGATCAACGCCACCAGCGCGGCGCCGACGGCAACCGGCGAGGTCCGGAAGCTGTAACCGACGTCACTGTTCCAGATACGAAGCATGCGGCTCATCGGGATCCCCTCGCACGATGCGCCGTGGCAGGCCCGGACCCGGGCCGCTCAGAGCCGGTCATGGTGCGCTGTTGCCGGACAGCGGCATCAGGTGTTCGGCCAGCCCGGCGTGCAGCGCAGCGCCGAGCGGAAGAATGTCGTCGTTGAAGTCGTAACGGCTGTTGTGCAGCGAACAACTGCCCACCCCGTTTTCCGCGCCCTGCCCCACACGCAGATAGGCACCGGGCTTGACCTGCAGCATGAAGGCGAAATCCTCCGCGCCCATGCTCGGCTCGAGGTCGCGCAGCACATGTTCGCGCCCGACCAGGCTGGTCGCCACGTCTGCGGCAATACCCGCCTCGACCGCGCTGTTGACGGTGGCCGGATACAGACGTTCGTAACGCACCGTGGCCGTGGCGCCGAAGCCGATCGCCACTGCGCCACACAGTTCGGTGAGCCGGCGCTCGACCATGTCCTGCACCACTGGGCTGAAGGCACGCACGGTGCCGACCAGGGTGGCCGAATCGGGCACCACGCTGAAACCACCCGGATCGCCGGCGCGCATCGCACACAGGCTGATCACCGCGGAGTCCATCGCCCGCACATTACGCGCGACGATACTCTGCACCGCGGTGATGATGTGCCCGGCCACCAGCACCGGATCGACCGTGGCGTAGGCATGGGCGCCGTGGCCGCCGCGCCCCGTGATCTCGATCGTGATCCGGTCGGCCGCAGCCATCATCGGGCCGGCGTTCACGCCGATGGTGCCCGGACGCATCAGGGGCTGGTTGTGCATGCCGTAGACACTGTCGACCGGGAAACGCGCGAACAGGCCCTCCTCGATCATCACCCGGGCCCCGGCATACCCTTCTTCACCGGGCTGGAAGATCAACACCGCGGTGCCGTCGAAATGGCGGGTCTCCGACAGGTAGCGCGCGGCGCCGATCAGCATCGCGGTGTGGCCATCGTGGCCGCAGCCATGCATCAGCCCCGCGGTGGCGGACTTCCATGCAAAATCGTTGTGCTCGGTCAGCGGCAAGGCGTCCATGTCGGCACGCAGGCCCACCATGCGACCGCTGCCGTGCTGACGGCCCCGCACCACGGCGACGACACCGGTCTTGCCGATGCCGGTGTGGATCTCGTCGACGCCGCACAACTTGAGCGCCTCGGCCACCCGGCCCGCGGTGTAACGCTCCTCGAAACCGAGTTCCGGGTGTGCATGCAGATCGCGCCGGAACGCCGTGAGCTCCGGATGGAATTGCGCGATGTGGGCGAAGGCACGCCCCCTGGCACGCAACCGCGGTTCATGCACGGCGGTCATGGTCGTTCAATGCCCCTTGCCACTGACGCGCAGCCGCGGGTCCACCGCGAAATACAGCAGATCGACCACCAGATTGATGACGACGAAGATCAACGAGATCAGGCACAAATAAGCCGCCATGACCGGGATGTCGGCGAAGTTCACCGCCTGGATGAAGAGCAGGCCCATGCCCGGCCACTGAAACACGGTCTCGGTGATGATCGCAAAGGCGATCAACCCGCCGAGCTGCAATCCGGTGATGGTCATCACCGGCACCAGGGTGTTCTTGAGCGCATGGCCGAAATGAATGGCCCGGTCGCTCAGGCCCCGGGCACGGGCGAACTTGATGTAGTCGGTGCGCAGCACTTCAAGCATCTCGGCGCGCACCAGGCGCATGATCAGCGTGAGCTGGAAGACGGCCAGTGTGATCGCCGGCAACACCACATGGTGCCAGCCATCCAGCGTCAACAGGCCTGACTTCCATCCGCCCACGGCCACCGTGTCGCCGCGGCCAAAACTGGGGAACCAGCCCAGCCAGACCGAAAACACCAGGATCAGCAAGATGCCGATCAGGAAGGTCGGCAGCGACACCCCAAGCAACGAGAACATCATGAAGCTCTGGCTCAGGAAGTTGCCCCGGCGCAGTGCCGCATAGACCCCCATCGGAACACCGATGACCAGCGCAAGGCCCGCGGCCACGATCGCCAGTTCGAGCGTGGCGGGCAGCCGTTCGGCGATCAGCGCCGACACCTTGCCGCCCTGGCGCAGGCTTTGCCCGAAATCGCCCTGCGCCGCGTTGACCAGGAAACTCCCGAACTGCACGATGAAGGAGCGGTCCAGGCCGAGTGTTTCACGCAGTTCGCGCACCTGCTCGGCAGTCGCATCCTGACCCAGCATGAACAGCACCGGGTCACCGACGAACTGGAACAACAGGAATGCGATGAACGCCACGGTCACCATCACGAAGACGGCCTGCAACAGGCGGCGGAGGATGAAGGCGAACATCTGGACGTGAGGGAAAGGGGCGAATGTAGCATGGCAAAGTGCCCACACACACAGGGGTTATCCGAGGCTGCGGGTTTGCCCGGTTGCCGCAAGCCGGCCACGACAGTACAGTTGTGTCTTCACTTTTTTCTCGGGGATTCATCATGCATTTCAAGCGAGTTCTGGCTGTGGCGGCATTGGCCACCGGCCTTGCCCTGTCGGCCGCGCACGCGACGACCCTTAGGTGGGGCGCTCAAAACGACATCCTGACGCTCGATCCGCATTCGCAGAACCATGCGACGACCAATGCGATCCTGATGCATGCCTACGAGGGCCTGACCCGCTACGACCCGAAGTTCGAGGTCGAGCCGGCATTGGCCACCAGCTGGCGCTACATCACCCCGACCAGTGTGCGCTTCGAGCTGCGCCGAGGCGTCAAGTTTCAAGATGGCTCGAACTTCACGGCCGACGACGTCATCTTCAACCTCACGCGCATCAAACAGCCGCAGGGCACGATGTCGATCTACGTCACCGGCATCAAGGAGATCAAGAAGATCGACGACTACACGATCGACATGACGCTCGACGCGCCCAATCCGATGTTGCTGCGCAACCTGATCGACTTTCGGATGATGAGCAAGACCTG
>CAZADK010000438.1:0-4298 GCA_964483855.1 uncultured Rhodoferax sp. | reverse complement strand
TCAAACCAGAAGCGCGTTGACGCGTTTCACGTACGCCGCTGGATCGTCGGGCATGCCGCCTTCGGCCAGCAGCGCCTGGTCGAACAGGATATGGGCCAGGTCGTTGAAATGCACCGAGCCTTCCAGCTTCTTGACCAGCGCGTGTTCGGCGTTCACCTCGAGCACCGGCTTGACCTCTGGCGCCTGCTGGCCAGCCTGCTTGAGCATACGCGCGAGTTGCGTGCTCATGCCGTGGTCCTGCACCACCAGGCAGGCCGGGCTGTCGACCAGCCGGGTCGTCACGCGCACGTCCTCGGCCTTGTCCTTGAGTGCTTCCTTGAGCCTGGCCAGCAGTGGCTTGAAGGTTTCGGCGGCTTCCTCGGCCGCCTTTTTCTCGGCTTCGTCCTGCAGCTTGCCCAGGTCGACCGCGCCCTTGGCCACGCTTTGCAGCGGCGTGCCATCGAACTCGCTGAGGTAGTTCAGCGCCCACTCATCGACCCGGTCGGTCATCAGCAGCACCTCGATGCCTTTCTTGCGGAACACCTCGAGTTGCGGGCTGTTCTTGGCCGCGGCCAGCGAGTCGGCGGTGATGTAGTAGATCGCCTCCTGCCCGTCCTTCATGCGCGCCTTGTAGTCGACGAAACCGACGCCGACGCTGTCGGTCGTGCTCGACGCGAAACGCAGCAGCTTGGCCAGCCGGTCCTTGTTCGTGAAGTCCTCGCCCATGCCCTCCTTGAGCACGGCGCCGAACTCGTTGTAGAACGTCGTGTATTTGCCGGCGTTGGCCTGCGCTGCGGCCTTGTCTTCCTCGCTGACCACGTCGGTCACGCCGTCGGCAACCTCGGCCGGATTGGCCTCGACGGGTTTGTCGTTGCGGGCCATGTCCTCGAGCATGCTGAGCACGCGCTTGGTACAACCTTCGCGGATCGCGCGCACGTCGCGGCTTTCCTGCAGCAGTTCGCGGCTGACGTTGAGCGGCAGGTCGGACGAGTCGATCACGCCCTTGACGAAACGCAGGTAGGTCGGCAGCAGCGCCTCCGCGTCATCCATGATGAACACGCGTTTCACATAGAGTTTGAGCCCGCCTTTCTTGTCGCGATTCCACAGGTCGAACGGCGCCTTGGCAGGGATGTAGAGCAGTTGCGTGTATTCGGTGTTGCCCTCGACCCGGTTGTGGGTGTAGGCCAGCGGCTCGTCGAAATCGTGGCTGATCTGCTTGTAGAACTCGGTATATTGCTCGGCCGAGATATCCTTCTTCGGGCGCGACCAGATCGCATTGGCCTTGTTGACCGTCTCCCACTCGTCGGTGGTGACCATCTCGCCGCCCTTGGTGGCGCCGGACTCGTCGCCCTCGACCTTCTCGCCCTCCTTCCACTCTTCCTTCTGCATCAGGATCGGCAGGCTGATGTGGTCCGAATACTTGCTGATGATGCCCTTGACTTTCCAGGCGCCAGAGTACTCCTCGGCATCGTCGCGCAGGTGCAGCGTGACGCTGGTGCCGCGCTGGGCGCGCTCGATGGTCTCGACCTGGAAGTCACCGGCGCCGCCGCTGATCCAGCGCACACCGTGCTGCTTTTCCATGCCGGCGCGGCGCGATTCAACGGTGATCTTGTCGGCGACGATGAAGCCGGAATAGAAACCCACGCCGAACTGGCCGATCAACTGGGAGTCGGCCTTCTGATCGCCGGTCAGCCGGGACACGAAGTCCTTGGTGCCGCTCTTGGCGATCGTGCCCAGATTGTCGATCGCCTCCTGTTCGGTCATGCCGATGCCGTTGTCGGTGATGGTCAGCGTGCGGGCCTTCTTGTCCAGCGTGACGCGCACGTCCAGGGTTGGGGCGTCCTCGAACAGGGCCGGGTCGTTGATCGCCTCGAAACGCAGCTTGTCACAGGCGTCCGACGCGTTGGAGATCAGCTCGCGCAGGAAGATTTCCTTGTTGGAATACAGCGAATGGGTGACCAGGTGCAGCAGCTGGGAGACTTCGGCCTGGAAAGAAAGGGTTTGTTTGCTCATGGGGTTCGGGTGTCCGGGTCAAAAACAGTCGGGAACTGGCGCCACCCCCTGCAGGGAGGATGGCGCTGAAGGTAACCCGCAATTATGGGCGATCGACCGGCGTTCAAGACCCCGCGGCGTCGTTGCGGGCCAGCCAGTCGCCGACCAGACGCCCCACGGCCGGGTCGCTCAGCAGTTGCAAGTGACTGGTACGGTGCACCGTGGCCTGGTCGGGCAGGCCGAAAACCAGGCAGCGCGCCGGGTCATCGTGCTGGCCCAGCGCGCTGCGCAGCGGCACCAGGCCATCGCCAAACAGGCGTTCCGCCAGCAGGCTGCGCCGTGCGGCCAGGGTCGCCGCCACGGCCAGGCAGGCCACGCCGGCGGGCAGCGGCACCGGCTGGCGGCCGTCGGCATGGCGGTGGAAGCGGTCACGGCCAAACCAGTCGGCCTCGATCAGGTTGCCATGGCGCAGGTCGGTGATGCCGCTGCTGCGCAACTGCGCCAGCCGCGCAAACGGAGCCGACCAGGGCGTGTTGCCCAGCAGCCCGTCGACCCAATTGCCGGCGCGCTCGAGCGGCGCGCCGTGGTGTGGCGTTCCCAGGAACACGATGCGGGTGAGCCGGGCGATCCAGTCCTGCCCCTGCAACTGCGCCTGGTGCACGGCGCTGCGGGTCACCAGTCCACCCAGGCTGTGGGTGACGACCACAAGTTCATGCACCGGTACCGGCCAGGTGGCCAACAGACGTTGCAACAGCGCCGACAGGTCGCGCCCGTTATCGGACACATGGCGGCCGCTGTTGTAGCGCAGGTAAAGCGGCGTGAAACCCTGCGCCAGCGCCAGCGCCTGGCCGTGGTCCAGGCCCGGTTGCAGCGAACCGTCGGCGGCCTTGCGCCAGGTCTGCCATTGCAGGTCGTTCATGCACAGGCCGTGCACCAGCAGCAGGATTTTTCCGCCGACGGCGCTGGCTGGCGGCGGCGCGTCGGGATCGAGCGCATGCCCGTGCAGCTGCAACGTCATCGGCAGCGCCAGCGGATTGCCGTCGGCCAGCAGCCGGTCGCCGATGACGCCGTTGAGGGCGGCCACGACGGCCAGCCGTTGTGGGGACTGCGGCGGCGCGGCATCCATCGCACCCAGCAGCGGTTCGAGGCGGGTCAGCACGGCTTCGAGGCCCGTGCCAACGGCCTGCGTGATGCCGTTCACGCAGCGGTAGACCAGCCCGGTCAGGCCGCGTGTGCGATCTGGCTGCTGTGCGGCCGGCACACCCATGGTGCCCCACACCGACTGGTGCACGCCTTCGACGATACGGGTGGTGCCCAGCGTCGCGCCGGTCGCCAGCCGCGCGGCGGCGCGCAGGTCGGAGGCGCGCACGTGGCTGGCCATCAGAATCGTTCGTGCGGCGCCAGGTAACGCCATTGGCCCAGCGGCAGGTTGCCCAGCATCACCTGGCCGATACGCACCCGCTTGAGCCCGACCACCTTGAGGCCGACCAGTTCGCACATGCGCCGGATCTGGCGCTTCTTGCCTTCGGTCAGCACGACGCGTAGCTGTTCCGGGTTCTGCCAGCTGACGCGGGCCGGCTTGAGCGCCTGGCCGTCCAGCGCCAGGCCCTTGCGCAGTCGTTCAAGCTGCTGCGGTGGGAACACCGCCTGCACGTTGCTGGTGACGGGGTCGCGTTCGTGGATCTCGGCAAGTTGCCGGGTGCCGGAGTCCGATGGGGCCATGCCCTGGTAGGTCACCCGGACCAGATATTCCTTTTCCATCACCGAGTCTTCGCCGATCAGCTGGCGTGCAACCCGGCCGTCTTGCGTCAGCACCAGCAGGCCGATCGAGTCGATGTCCAGCCGCCCGGCCGGCACCAGGCTCTGCAACTGCTTGGGGTGAAAGAAGAAACGGGCGTTGTCGTCGGCCCAGCGGTTCTGCGGCTGGATCAGCGTGATCGCCGGCTGGTGGCCGTCCTCGGCCTGCCCGCTGACGATGCCCATCGGCTTGTTGAGCAGGATGGTCACCTGGTTGGCTTGCTCGCCCTGGGCCTGCTTGCTGATCTCGATCCGGTCGGATGCGCCGACCTGCATGCCCATTTGCGCCGGCATCCCGTTGACCCGGACCCAGCCACGGGCAATCCAGTCGTCGGCCTCGCGCCGCGAGGCCATACCCAGCTCGGCCATGCGTTTGTTCAGGCGACTGGTCGCGCCGGTAGGGGTGCCCGTTGCATCGGGCTGGGTGTGGGCCGCGCCGCGCGCGGGCACGCCTGCCGGTCGTGCCGCGCGCTGAAAGGGTGTTCGGGGGCCGGGCTGGGTCATGTCGATTCGGTGCGGGGGAACACACG
>CAZADK010000437.1:0-4301 GCA_964483855.1 uncultured Rhodoferax sp. | reverse complement strand
GGGACGCAGCGGCCGCAGCGTGTCGCCGGCATGGAAGCGGAAGTCACCCGACGCGGCGTCGAACGCGCCTTGTGGCGCCGGCAACACGGCGCCGACGCGCGTCACCGGCACGGCATTGCCGGCGTTCGCGCGACGCTGCTCCAGTGCCTGCTGGTGCCAGCCGCACCAATGCTCCACGTGGTGCAGGAACGGACGGCCATCGGCGCGCAGCTGCACCCGCGCCAGGCTCTGCAGTGTCGAGATCTCGTCGCGCGAGAGATCCGGCGCGCGCAGCACATGCAGTTGTGCCTGCGCGGCGCCCGCTTGTGCGCCGGTTTCGGCCAGGTAGCGCTCGCGCAGGCCGGCGATTTCGCGTTGCAGGCCCATCTGGTAGGACGCGGGCTCGCTGTTCAACAGCACCAGGTCGCACGCGATACCGCCCCAGGCCCATAAACGCAACGCCTGCACCATCACCCGCAGCAGGCCCAGGCCCTCGATCGACGCGGCCCAGACCAGCAGCAACGGCCGGTCACCCGGGATACCCAGGCCCCACAACACGCGTCGGTCGCACAGGTCGGCCGGCGGCTCGGTGGCATTGCCCGGTGCGCGCGTCAGACCCAGCACCAGCGCTGTCGTCAGGCTCTGGATGGCGCCGTAGTTCCCGCTGCTGATGCGCATGCTGCGCAGGCGGATGCCGGCCAGCGTGGCCGACATCAAGGAGGCCCGCTGCACATGGCTGGACTGCCGATATTTGTCGATCACCGCATGCAGGGTGCCAGCGTCGGCGCTGGCCGTGGTGGCAAAGGTGACCTGCGCCTTGCCCTGTGGCGCGATCTGCAGGCGCACCGCCAGGGCCGCACACGGGTCCAGGCCGGTGGCCAGCGTCACGCGACCCGAGCCCGGATCGCCGGCTCCGTTCGGCACAAAGGCCACCGGCGCCGGACCCAACCGGGCTATGGGTGCCGACTGCGTGTGGTTGCGGCCGAGCCAGCGCTGGCGGTCTGCCTGAACACCGACGCCACGCACCTGCGCGCGCACGTCGGCCAGGAAATGCGCTGCCATCAGGCCCTGCTCGGTGGCCAGCCGCGGCGTGCGTGCAAATACCAGCGCCTGCTGTTGTGCATGCCACTCGCAGCGCACGAACAGGTTGCTGAAGGCGGGGTGTGACGCGTCCGCGCGCGGATCGACCAGCGTCACTTCAAAGGCCGAGAGCAGTTCGATGTCGAGCGGCTGCTCACCCAGGTTGTGCAATTCGACCTGGCGGAACTCGATGTCGTCTTCCGGACTGACCCACACGGTGGTGTGCGCCTCCAACTGCGGCCAGCGCGCGTCGAAGCACACCCGGTCTGCGTGGTAGGTGCTGTGGTATGAGGCTTGCGGGTCGGGCGCGGGGTGCTGCGTGATCGAGGCCAGCCGCGCCGCGCCGGCGGAGCGCCCGGGCTCCGGCCAGCGCAGGTAAATGAAGCTGCCGCAGTCGTCGCGCAGTGCGTCGTCGCGCGAACGCGTGATGCCGATCTGGCCCAGGCGGCTCCAGCCTGCGCCATTGGGCCGCAGCGTGACGCCATAACGTCCGTTCGACAAGACATGGGTGGGTTCCAGCGCCTGGGCGCCGGGTACCACCTCGCGCAGCAACCGCGCCGCACGCCGGCGCTGCGACAGGGCGATGCGTTCGCGCTGCGGCTCGAACAGTACGGACACTTCGCGCGGCGCGCGTTCGTGCAGCAGCGAGGCCACCGCCTCGATCGCCGGGTTGGCCATGCCCCAGCGCTGCGCCACGCCGTCGAGCAGCAAGTTGGCCAGCGCCACCAGGCTCATGCCCTGGTGGTGCGCCATGAAAGTGCTCACCGGCGTGAAGGCGTCACCGCCGCCCTGGCGCGAGGCCGTGAAATCCAGCGCCTCAATGAATCCGAGGGACGTGCGCGGCGCCATGCCCTGCAAGAGCGCCAGGTTGGACAACGCATCGCGCGGCGCGATCTGTGCGGCCATCACGGTGGCATAGGGCGCAATCACGAGTTCGTCCGGCGGCGTGCGGCGCAAGGCGAGCCGCGGCACGCCCTGTGGTGCGTACTGGTAGGCCAGCGTGTGGTCGCTCGCCGCATAGGCGGACTCGGACATGCCCCAGGGTACGCCCAGCTTGGCCGCGAACGCCATCTGCTCGATCACCGCTGCGCGGCAGGCCCCTTGCAGCGCGCTTCCGTAAGGCTCCTGCAGCACCAGACCGGGCATCAGGTACTCGAACATCGAACCCGACCAGGAGCGCAAGGCTGCCAGGGCGCCGACCGCGAAAAACGGACGCCCCAGCGCCGCCCAGTGGCGCACCGGCACGTCGCCCTTGGCAATCGCCCACAGGCTTGTCAGGCGCGACTCCGAGGCCAGCAGGTCGTAATAACCGGCGTCGAGTTGTTGCTCGGCGACGCGGTAGCCGATGTGGAACAAGTGGCGCCGAGGGTCGTACAGGAAGCCGAATTCAGCCTCCCAAGCCAATTGTTCGAAGGCGCGTGCCAGCGCCCGCAGACGCACCACCTGGCCCAGGCTGGCGTCGGTATCGGGCGCACAGCGCTCCAGGCAGGCCTGTGCCGCCGCCAGCAGATGGCCACACAGGTTGCCGCTGTCCACCGTCGACACATACATCGGCAGCAGCGGGGTGCAGCTCTGGGTGTCGTACCAGTTCAGAAAATGGCCGCGGTGGCGCTGCAGGCGCTGCAAGGTGGCCAGCGTCGCCTCCAGGCGCGACACCATCTCGGCCGTGGCAATCCAGCCGAACGCGCGTGCACAGGCCACCGACAGCAGGTAAAGGCCGATGTTGGTGGGCGAGGTGCGGTGGGCCACCATGTCGTAAGGCACTGTCTGCAGGTTGTCGGGCGGCAGGTGGTTGTCCTGCGCCCCGACGCATCGCTCGAAGAAGCCCCAGGTGTCGCGCGCGACGGCCTCCAGCGTGACCCGATCGTGCTGCGGCAATCGGGCATCGTCCCGACCCGGGCAGGGGCGGCTGACCCACCACGTCCACAGCGGCGACGCACCCCACACCAGGCACAGCAGCGTCGCCGCAACCGGGTTCGGCGTTGCGGCCAGCAGCAAACCGGCCAGCACCATTGCCGCCGCCAGCGGCTCGCGCCAGTGCATGCGCAAAAGCCCAGGCAGCGTGATGCGGGCCTGCGACAGCGCGGTCTCGGCGGTGGTCCATTGCAGCAGGCCGCGTCGGCTCCATGCCATGCGGTAGAGCGAACGCGCGATCGCGTCCAGCGACAGGAAGGCCTGCTGCAGCAACTGCGCCAGATGCCACAGTGCGCCCGACCCCATGCGCATCAGACCGGTGAGAGCCTGGCGGTAGAAGTGGCGCCAGGCCACGTCGTCCCGGCTCGGGGAGAAGCCGGCCACGGCACCCATCAGCGGGCCGGCCGAAAAGGCCGCGAGCACCAGCGCCAGCGCCTCCCAGGGCGAGGCCACGTAGCCGGCCAGCGCCAGCACCATCAGGGCCAGCGACATCGGCGCCACCAGCGAGCGGCGCAGGTTGTCGAACATCTTCCAGCGGTTGATGGCGCGCAGGCGGTACGCACGCGGACGCAGCAGGAAGGGCAGCAATTGCCAGTCACCTCGCATCCAGCGATGCATGCGCGATGCGGCGACGTCGGCGTGGAACGGAGCGTCCTCGATCACGGTGATATCGGTGACCGTGGCGCAACGCGCGATTGCGCCTTCGAGCAGATCGTGGCTGAGCACCTGCCCGCTGGGCAGCCGCGCCGACAACACCTCGTGCAGCGCCTGCACATGCAGCAGGCCCTTGCCTGTGAAGCTGCCCTCGCCAAACAGGTCCTGGTAAACCTCGGAGGTGGCCGCACTGTAGGGGTCGATACCGCCTTGCCCGGCAAATAACCAGTGAAACAGCGTGAAATCGCGCCGGTCCGGCAGAGGGCTCGATATCCGTGGCTGCAGGATCCCGTAGCCTTGCACCACGGTGCGTGTCGCGGCATCGACCCGTGGCTGGTTGTGGGGATGGGCGGCCACACCCACCAGTTCGCGCAGCCGCCCGGGCGGCAGCTCGGTGTCGCTGTCCAGCGTCACGATGTAGCGGATGGCACTGGCGAGGCGCGTCTCCTCGCCGCGGTCCAGGAACGGTTCACGTGTGCCGGTGGCCAGCGCGGTGATCAGCAGTTCAAGCTTGCCGCGCTTGCGCTCCCAGCCGATCCAGCGCCTTTCCGTGGGGCTGAACGAGCGTGCGCGGTGCAGCACGATGAAACGCGGCGTGGCGCCAGCCGGCGACGGGTGGCGCGTGTTGAGTGCGCGCATGCGTGCACAGGCGTCGTCCAGCAGCGCCGCGTCGG
>CAZADK010000436.1:2489-4303 GCA_964483855.1 uncultured Rhodoferax sp. | reverse complement strand
CTGATACCGTTTCTCGTCGTGCTCGGCCTGTTTTTCACGATCGCCACCGGATTCGTGCAGTTCCGCTACTTCGTGCGCATGTTCCGGGTGCTGGCCGGGCAGAACGAATCGGCCGACCCGAACGCGATCTCCGCGCGCGAGGCGCTGCTGGTGTCGGTGGGCGGGCGCGTCGGCGGAGGCAATATCGCCGGCGTCGCGGTGGCGATCACGCTCGGCGGGCCCGGCGCGGTGTTCTGGATGTGGGCCATTGCGGCGGTTGGCATGGCCACCAGCCTGATCGAATGTTCGCTGGCGCAGCTATACAAGCGCAGGGAGGAGAACGGTGACTTCCGCGGCGGTCCGGCACGCTCCATCCTGTTCGGCCTGGGCTTGGACTACCAGTGGCTGGCCGTGATCTATGCGGTGTGCCTGATCGCCTCGTTTGCGCTGGGCTTCAACGCCTTCCAGGGCAACACCGTGGCTGGCGCCGCGCTCGACAGCCTGGGTGTCGAACGTATCTGGACCGGCCTGTTCCTGGCCGTGGGCACCGGGCTGATCGTCTATGGCGGGATCCACCGCATTGCCAAGGTGGCCGACGTGATCGTTCCGGTGATGGCGTTCGGCTACATCATTCTGGCGTTGCTGGTGATCGTGATGAACATCGGTGAACTGCCCGGCGTGATCCGCTCCATCTTCGCCAATGCCTTCGGCTTCGAGGAAGCCGTCAGCGGCGGCATGGGCGCCGCGCTGGCGCAGGGCCTGCGCCGCGGGCTTTTCTCGAACGAGGCCGGCCTCGGTTCGGCGCCCAACGTGGCGGCCACCGCGGACGTGCGCCATCCGGTCAGCCAGGGCATCACGCAATCGCTGTCGGTGTTCATCGACACCTTCGTGATCTGCAGTTGCACCGCCTTCATCATCCTGCTGGGCAAGGTCTACGTACCCGGCGCCGAAGGCATCGACGGCGTCGCGCTGACGCAGCAGTCGCTGGTCTCGCACCTGGGCGAGTGGGCGCAATATGCGCTGACCGCCGCCATCGTGTTGTTCGCCTTCAGCTCCATCATCTACAACTACTACCTGGGCGAGAACGCGATGTCGGTCATGACGAACAAGCCCTTTGCCCTGCACGGCCTGCGCCTGGTGGTGGTGGGCATCGTGTTCGTCGGCGCGGTCGCACCGGCGGCCACGGCGGTGTTCTTCTTCTCCGACCCGATGATGGGCATCCTGGCCGTGGTCAACCTGCTGGCGCTGATGATGCTGTTTCCGATCGCCAAGCGGCTGATCGTCGACTTTCGCGAACAACTCGCGGCCGGGGTCGCGCGACCGGTGCTCGACCCCGACAAGTTCAAGGACCTGGACATCGACCGCAACGCCTGGACCGGCAAGGATCCGCTGGCTGCGGCGGCGGCGCGTCGTCGGTGACGACACGCATCGCAGTGGGCTGCGCAGAGCCCGGCTGGCATCGATGAGAATCGTTGCCGGAGCGCACGGAGAACCCCCTTGAACTACCAGTCGTTGTTGCAGGGCGTGGCGGCCGAGGTGGCGCCGATGATCGGCCAGGGTAAGGTGGCCGACTACATACCGGCCCTGGCGCGTGTTCCTATTGCGCAGTTCGGCATCGCGCTGCGCACCGTTGATGGCCGCACGGCCGCGGCCGGCGACGCGGACACGCCGTTCTCGATCCAGAGCGTATCCAAGGTGCTGGGCCTGACGCTCGGGCTGCAGGCGCTGGGCGCGTCGTTGTGGGACCGCATCGGCCGCGAGCCTTCGGGCAACGCGTTCAACTCGCTGGTGCAGCTCGAGAGCGAACGCGGCAAGCCGCGTAACCCGTTCATCAA
>CAZADK010000436.1:0-2479 GCA_964483855.1 uncultured Rhodoferax sp. | reverse complement strand
GTTCATCAATGCCGGCGCCTTGTGCGTGGCCGACCGACTGCTGAGCGCGCACGCCGAGCCGGCACGCGTGTTTGCCGACCTGGGCCGCAAGCTGCACGGCGAACCCTTTGCGTTCGACGACGAGGTGGCCCGATCCGAGCGCGAAACCGGTTTTCGCAATGCTGCACTGGTCAACTTCATCAAGAGTTTCGGCCAGATCGACAACAACGTCGAGGACGTGCTGGGCCTGTATTGCCGCCAGTGTTCGATCGTGGCCAACTGTGCGCAGCTGGCCCATGCCTTCGGTTACCTGGCCAACAGCGGCGAGCAGCCCGGCACCGGCCTGCGTATCGTCGACCGCGAGCAGGCCAGGCGCATCAACTCGGTGATGCTGACCTGCGGCACCTACGACGCGGCCGGTGAGTTCGCGTTCAAGGTCGGCATACCGTGCAAGAGCGGCGTGGGCGGCGCCATCGTCGCCGTCGTGCCGGGCGAGTTGGTGTTGTGCGCGTGGTCGCCCGGACTCGACGAGACCGGCAACTCGGTGGTGGCGCGCCGCGCACTGGAGTTATTCGTGGCGCGCACGGGGTTGTCGGTGTTCTGACGCCGGGCCGTCCTATTCGCCCTTGCCGCCGAACAGATCGTCGAAGGCCCGTGCCGGATCGGGCCCACCACCGGTTTTTCTGGCCGTCCCATTCGGATATTCCTCAGCGATCCGGTCTTCCCAGTAGGCGGCCGGATTCGGCGCCGCGCACAGCCGCCGGTAGACCTCCTCTGGCACCTGCTTGTAGGCCAGCACGGTCTTGTTGTCCCAATGCAGGTCAAGCTGCTTCGAGGCGGTGTCGTAATCGGCGCGGCGGATGCGGCCGCTGGTGAAGGTCTTGGTGGGCATGTCGACAGTCTCCTTTGCTGGATAGGCACAGGCGGCGCTGCCAGGCAACACGACCGCTGTTGAGCGCGCACTGCGCGCGCCCGGTTGCCGCCCCGCGCGCAAGCATGGTAACGTGGCAAAAATGGATGGCAAGTCCGCGGCGGTGTTCGCCTGTTCGCGTTCCTGCCCACGAATCACCCACCGATTCCAGGGAGGTCGACATGCCCTGTAGAGCGCTCACGCTGGCACTGGCTGCCATGCTTTCCGCACCTGGCGCAGGGTTTGCGCAGGAACTGGCCGCGATGAAACTCGATGCCGTGGTCTCCACCTGCACACCGACCACCCTGATCGCACAAAAAGTCTTCGGATCCACGCCCCAATCGACGCCGATCATCATGGACGCGGTGGCGGACCCGGTCGGGCAGAACATCATTTCCAGCCTCGCGCGGCCCGGCTCGAACGTCACGGGTCTGGCAAGCCAGGCAGAGGACATCATGCCCAAGATGCTGAGCCAGTTCGCGGCCATCCTGGAGCGCCCGGCGAAGGTCGCGGTGCACCTCACACTGGTGCGCGTGGATGCCGGGCGAAAGCCCGGCGATGCCTCGTTGTCCGACGCGTTCGAAGCCGCCGTGCGGGCAGGCGCGCGCGGCATCTTGGTGCTGCCCGACGAACCGTTCTTCTTTGCGACCCGCGCGCGGATCGTCGAACTGGCAGCCAGGCACCGCCTGCCCGCCGTCTATGGCATTCGCGAGTTCGTGGACGCCGGTGGCCTGATGAGTTAAGGCGAAAGCATGAACGCGGCCTGGAGAGGTATCGGGTCCTACGTCAGCCGGATGGTGGCGGGCACCAGCCCCGCCACCATCCCCGTCACCCAGCCCACCCGGTTCGAACTGGTGCTCAACCTCAAGACAGCGAAGGCACTGGGCATCACGATGCCCAGCGAGCTGCTGCTCGGCACCAATGCGGTGATCCGGTAGCGCCAGGAGACTGGGCGCCGTGCCTGCGGGTGCGAGCAGGCGTACGTTGCGACGAAACTTCTCCGGTGGACCGATAACGTCCATTGGACGCTCGGTGCCGCATTCGAGCATTCGACGGGCATGGTGCCAGGCTGTCACATCATCTCGATGTCGCTCGGCGCGGAGACGCGCATCGGAGATCAACCCAACGAAGACTACGAGCAGATCGGACAGGTCTGCCTCGACGCCGGCACGCTCATCGTCGCGGCCAGCGGCAACGAAAGCCGACGCCCCGGTCAGATCGCGCCGATCGGATCGCATCATGTGCACCGTGGTTGGCGAGAACTTGTTGAAACACGCCGGCCGGGTCGCGCGCAGATAACGCTTGGCGGCCACGGGCGAGCGCACGCAGTTGACGACACGCTGAGGAAAAAGCGGCGCGCCCGTCGTCGCGCGCGCGGGGATGATCGTGCTGTTCATGCGGCGGCCGGCTGTTGCTGCTGTACCTGCAAACCCTGCTGCTGCTCGAGCGCCGCCAGCGTCGACAACAAGCCGTCCTTGTCCGGGTAACATCCCTGCAGCCAGCGTTTGCCGCTGCCCGAATACCCCTTGCGTGCGTGCAACACGCGGGTGTTGTCGACGATGAAACACTCGCCAGGCGCGAGCTTGAACG
>CAZADK010000435.1:0-4310 GCA_964483855.1 uncultured Rhodoferax sp. | reverse complement strand
GCTGCGCATGACCGGCGCGGCAGTGACCAGCTGCTCGGTGTACGGGTGGTAGGGCCCCTCGAAGATGGTGTCGGTCTTGTCGAAGGCGACGAAGGAACCCTTGAGCATCACCGCCGTCCGGTGCGCGATGCGGTGCACCACGTCCAGGTCGTGGGTGATCAGCACGTAGGACAACCCGAGTTCCGCTTGCAGGCGTCGCAACAGCTTGAGAATCTCCTCTGCGACCAAGGGGTCCAACGCCGACGTGGGCTCATCGAGGATGATCAGGTCCGGCCTTGCCGCCAGCGCGCGGGCCACACAGACCCGTTGCTTCTGGCCACCCGAGAGTTCGGTCGGGCGCCGCATCAGAAAACTTTGCGGCAATTCCACCATATCCATCAATTCGAGCGTGCGTTTGTGCACATCACCGGAACTCATGCCGAAATACTTCTTGGACGAGTGGTCCAGCGTGTCTTTCACCGGCCGATCACCATCCTCGCTGACGCTGTCCTGGTTTCCGCCGAGACCGGCATAAAAGCTGACCGGGCGTCCAATCGTTTCGATCAGGCGCTGGCGGGGATTCAGCGCCACGTCGGGTATCTGGTAGACAAGCTGGATCTGCCGCTTGAGGTCCTTGCTGCGCTCGTCCAGGCTCTTGGGCAAGGGCTTGCCCTTGAACAGGATCTGCCCCCCGATCGGTGGCAACAAACCGGTGATGATGCGCGCCAGCGTCGATTTGCCGGAACCCGACTCACCCACCACGGCGACGGTCTCGCCCTTGCGCACATCCAGGCTGACGTCGTTGACCACCTTGAAGCTTCCGTAGGCTGCATCCACATGCTCGACCTTGAGGATGACCTCATCCTGAACCGACGACTGCACCGCCCGCTCGCTGGCGGCGGCGCCGCGCACGGCAACCAGTTGCCTGGTGTAATCCTGTTTTGGAGCCTGCAGAACCTCGTCGACCGTGCCCTCCTCGACCTCCTTGCCGTGGCGCAGCACCTTGATGCGATCGGCCACCTGGGCCACTACCGCCAGGTCATGGGTGATGTACAACGCGGCCGAGCCGTATTCGCGGATCAACGACTTGAGCAGGATCAGCACCTCGATCTGGGTGGTCACGTCCAGCGCGGTGGTGGGTTCATCCAGTACCAGGATGTCGGGACGGCACGACATCGCCATTGCGGCCATCGCGCGCTGCAACTGGCCACCCGATGCCTGGTGGGGATACCGGTCGCCAAAGGTCTCGGGCTCAGGCAGATCGAGTGACGTGAACAACTCGCGCGCCCACGCCTCGGCCTCCTTGCGCGACATGATGCCGTGGATCGTCGGCGCCTCGCAGACCTGGTCCATGATGGTGTGGGCCGGATTGAACGCCGCCGATGCCGACTGGGCCACATACGCGATGCGTTTGCCGCGCACGTCGCGCCGGCCGGCGGCATTGAGTTCACGGATGTTGACACCGTCGATCTCGACGGTGCCCCCGGCGATGTGCACACCGGCGCGGGCATACGACATCGCCGACAGGCCGATGGTGGACTTGCCGGCGCCACTCTCGCCGATCAGGCCCAGCACTTCACCGGCATGCAGCGTCACATCGACGTTATCGACAATGACGCTTCCGCCACGCACCGCTTCCAGGCGCAAGCCCTTGATCTGCAGGATGATCTTCTTGTCGCTCTTGTCGCTCTTGTTGCTTGTGTCAGCCATAAACATCCTTACATTTCTGCCTGTGCGCCCGACGGGCGGGCTTCGACCGACAGCAGCCAGTCGACGACCATGTTGACGCCGACCGTGAGGACCGTGATCGCCATTGCCGGCCAGATCGGCGCCAGCATGCCGAAGTTGATGGCCGCCGAGTTTTCGCGCACCATGCCGCCCCAGTCGGCGAATGGCGGCTGAATACCCAGACCCAGGAACGACAACGCGGCGATGAACAGGAAGTTGAAGCAGAACCGCAGCCCGAACTCGGACAGCAGCGGCGCCGACGCGTTGGGCAGGATCTCGCGGCGGATGATCCACCAGGTGCCTTCGCCGCGCAGGCGCGCGGCCTCGACATATTCGAGCACCGTGAGGTTCATGCCCAGCGCCCGGGACAATCGGAACACCCGCGTCGAGTCCAGCACCGCAATCGTGACGATCAACACCGGAATCGAGGAACCGAACACACCCAGGATGATCAGGGCCAGGATCAGCAGCGGGATCGACAGGATCACGTCGACCAGGCGCGAGATCACGGTATCGACCCAGCCCCCGAGCACAGCCGCGGCGAAACCGAGCGTGATGCCGATGAAGAACGACAGGGCCGTGGTGGCCAGCGCGACGCCGATCGTCATGCGCGCGCCATAGATCAGCCGGGTCAACATGTCGCGGCCGATCTGGTCGGCGCCCAGCAACATCTGCACACTGGGTTCGTCCCAAGTGGCGCCGACGGTCTGCGACTCCGAATACGGCGCGAACACCGGGCCGAAGACCGCGACCAGCAGATTCACCACGATGATGCCCATGCCGATCCAGGCGGTGACGGTGGGTTTGTGTCCGAGGATTCTCATTTTTCGTGCCTTCCTTCAGCGCTTGTGCCGCAGACGCGGATTGACCAGGATGATGGCCACGTCGGCCAGCGTGTTGAGCACGACGAACACCATGGCAAACACCAGGCCACAAGCCTGGATCACCGGCACATCGCGTTTGGCAACCGCGTCGACCATCAGCTGCCCAATCCCGGGGTAGACAAAAACCGCCTCGAGCACCACCACGCCGACCACCAGGTAGGCCAGGTTCAGCGCAATCACGGTGATGATGGGCGCAGCCGCATTGGGCAAGGCATGGCGCGAGATGACCCGGGCGCGTTTGGCCCCCTTGAGGAAGGCCATCTCGATATACGGGCTGGACATCACCGACAACACCGAGCTGCGCGTCATGCGCAACATGTGGGCAGCCACCAGCATCGTCAACGCCACTGCCGGCAAGGTCGTGATGTAGACGCGCTCGCCGAATTCGATGCCGGGATAGACGGTGGCCAGCGACGGAAACCAGCCGAGCTCGACGACGAAGAAGATGATCATCAGGTAGGCGATGAAGAATTCCGGTATCGAGATCGTGATCAGTGTCAGGATGTTGGATGCCTTGTCGACCAGTTTGCCTTCGTTGATCGCAGCCAGGATGCCCAGGCCGACCGACAACGGGATGGCGATCAAAGCGGCATAACCAGCCAGGAAAAGCGTGTTGTACAGACGCGGCAGCAGTTCGTCGATGATGACGCGCTGGTTCGTCATCGATACCCCGAGGTCGCCGCGCACGGCCCCCCACAACCAGTTGAAATAACGCAGGTAGGCGGGTTCGTTCAGGCCGAGTTCCTTTCGGAACGCGGCCAACGCCTCGGGCGTTGCGCCTTGACCGAGCACCGCGGACGCGACATCACCGGGCAAAATCTGGGTGCAGACAAAAATCAGGACCGATACCGCGAACAGCGTGATCACCCCCTGTCCCAGTCTACTGACAATGAGCTTGAGCATGTGTTGGTCTTTCTATGAATCGGGCCGGGTGTTCAGTGCCGCGTCCCGCGCGTCATGACGGCGACTCCCACAAAAAAGCGCGCCCGCAAGGCCCATTGCAATGGACCTTGCGCAAGCGCGCTTGTTTGTGTGTGGTCCGGATCCCGGGCAACCCATCCATGATTGGTTGTCCGAATCCGGTTGAACACGATCAGGCGAACCAGCCCTTTTCGGCCAGGCGCTGGTCGTTCAGGTCGTAACGCGCATGCGCCTCCAGGCCACGCAGTTTGGTCGAGCCCGCATCGAGCGCGTCACCGATCGCAAAACAGAGCATGCCTGCCTCTTCCGACAGCAGACGCTGGCACTCGGAGTACATCGCCAGTCGCTTGGCTTCGTCGAGTTCGACCCGGGCGTCCACGATCAGCTTGTCGAACTTCGGGTTCGAATAACGGGTGTCGTTCCAGGTTTGGCCGGTGACGAAGGTCTGCGATAACTGCAGGTCGGCCGTGGGACGATTGCCCCAGTAAACCGCACAGAACGGCGCCTTGAGCCAGACATTGTCCCAGTAACCATCTCCCGACACCCGCTTGACATCCAGGTTGGCCTTGGCCTTCTTCAGCGACTCCTGGAAGATCACTGCAGAGTCGGTCGCACCGGTATACGCGCCTTCGGACACCTGCAACTCGAAGGGGCCGCTCATGCCGGCCTTCTTGAAGTGAAATGCGGCCTTGTCCGGATCAAAGGCGCGCGGCTTCTGCTTCTTGTCGTAGTACTTGTTCAATGGGCCGACGGTGTGGTCGTTGCCTTCGGTCGCATAACCCGAGAATACGTTCTTGA
>CAZADK010000434.1:0-4334 GCA_964483855.1 uncultured Rhodoferax sp. | reverse complement strand
CGCATCGTGGACTGGTACATGGAAGGCAAGATCAACATCGACGACCTGATCACGCACACCATGCCGCTGGAGGACATCAACAAGGGTTTCAACCTGATGAAACGCGGCGAGTCGATCCGCGGCGTGGTCTTGTATTGAGGGCTTTGGCCGCTGATGCGGCCAGTGCTGAGGGCTTTGGCCGCTGATGCGGCCAGTTCCACGGTGACGGCCAGGTGGCCGGAGTGCCCGCTTATTGCGGACCGGGTCCGCGGCCGGCAATGTGCCGGAACGTGATGCGACCCTTGGTCATGTCGTAGGGCGACAACTCGATCGACACCTTGTCGCCAGCGATGATCCGGATATGGTGCTTGCGCATTTTGCCGCCGGTGTAGGCCACCAGCTGATGGCCGTTGTCCAACGTGACGCGGAACCGCGAATCGGGCAACACCTCGGTTACCAGACCGCTCATTTCAATCAGCTCTTCCTTGGCCATGGCCAATACTCCCGTGGATTTCCAACAAACTGGATGTGCGACCGCCACTGGGAGCTGCGCGCATACGCAGCCCGCCATGGAAGGCACCGACCGGGCAAACCTGGCACTTGCCATGCAACCACCCGCCGGGCTTGCGCCACACGGATAGTCGAGCCGTCCCGTGCCGCTCCGGATGCGCCTATCGCAGCCGACCGCCAAACCTTCGAGTATATAGCCTGACCCTGGTGCGCCTGTTTGTTTCGCCGCGGCCGGGCTCGGCGCACGCGCGTTCAGACGTGTCCGGCAGCCGCGAGCGCCTTGGCCAACTCGTTCTGGCCCTGCCCGCTGCCGGACTCGGGAACCGTCTCGTCCGCGCGGTCGCGCACCGCGTCCAGGCGCTGCGCCAGTTGCTCCGCAGCGTCGTCGCCGGTGCCGATCCACATACCCTGGGTCAGCGTGATATGCGCCGCCTCGAAGGTGCCGGCACCGGCGCACAGGATGGTCCGGTTCGGCGCCTGCTCGCACGCCAGGACCAGCATCGCCGGCGACACCGCCTGGGGCTCCAGCGCACGCAGCACCGCCTCGGGCATCAGGCCCTCGGTCATGCGGGTGGCCGCCGTCGGGGCCAGGCAGTTGACCCGGATATCGTGCCGGGCACCCTCCAGTGCCAGCGTCTGCATCAGTCCCACCAACGCCATCTTGGCGGCACCGTAGTTGGACTGCCCGAAATTGCCGTACAGCCCCGATGACGAGGTTGTCATCACCAAGCGTCCGTATTTCTGCGCCACCATGATCGGCCAGACTGCCTTGGTGCAATGCACCGCTCCCATCAGGTGCACATCGAGCACCAGACGGAAATCGTCGAGCTCCATCTTGGCAAAGGTCTTGTCGCGCAGGATGCCGGCGTTGTTGACCAGGATATCGACCCGGCCCCAGGTGTCCATCGCCTGCTGCACCATGGCCTGGACCGCCGGAAAGTCGGTCACCGATGCGCTATTGGCGATCGCCTTGCCGCCGGCTGCCGTGATCCGGGCGACAACCGCCTGTGCCGCGCTCGCGGAGCTGCCGCTGCCGTCTCGCGCGCCGCCCAGGTCGTTGATCACCACCCTGGCTCCGCGCGCAGCCAATGCCAGCGCATGTTGTTCACCCAGCCCTCCTCCCGCACCAGTCACGATCGCGACGCGCCCCTTGAAATCCACTGCCATGTCGTTGTTTCCTGATAAGTTGCAATCCGACGCACGACTCCGGTACGGTTTGCCGGCCAACCGCCAACTGTAAATCACCAACGGCGCATCGCATGGAACTGAACCTGGTAGTTGTCAATGCGCCGCCGTCGATCGTGACGCCGGCCCATTTGCCGCACTTCCCGTCGGTCGAGCATGCGCTGGCCGCCGGCCGCACACACCTGGCCGCCCTCCGGCACTGATTGCGCCGGAACCGACCGGTATCGACGGTGGCCGCGTCGTCTATTACCCCGGCGACGGGCATTCCAACCCGGCGCGGGCGATGCCGGGACCGACACGGCTGACATTTCGCAACCGGCGCTTCGAACCCCCGGGCGGTTTCGAGGCCCGGTTCAGTTCAGTGCTGTCAGGCACCGGCTCAGAGCCACGGTTGCAATCACGGGGAGTAGTCGATCGGCAGGCAGTAGGCCGGATCGGTGTGCCAGGCCCAGTAAGTGTCGACGAGTCTGCGGGTGATCGCGCCGGGCTCGCCGTTGCCGATCGCCTGCCCGTCGACACGGGTCACCGGCAACACACCGCCGCCGGAGGTGGACACGAAAACCTCGTCGGCCGCACGCAACTCCTGCGCCGTGACCGGGCGGATCTGCAGCGGCAGCTTGAGCGCATGCGCCATCTCGATCACCGTACGCCGGGTGATGCCCTCGAGCATGCCGGCGGCCGGCGTCAGCACCGCGCCGTCCTTGCTGCAAAACACGTTGAATCCCGGCCCCTCGACGACATGGCCGGCACCATCGACCAGCACCACCGTGTCCGCGCCGGCATCGAGGGCACCGAACAACCCCATCGTCAGGTCATTCCAGTGGTAATTCTTGGCCTTGGGATCGACCGAGCCTGCCGGGATACGCTGCACGTCGCTGATCATCAGGTGCAGCCCGGATGCCCGTTGCTGCTCGTTGGCCAGCCAGACGTACGGCACGGCAAATGCATAAAAACGGTTGACCGCCTGGCGGGGATCGCGCGAGCCCCAGGGCGGCTGGCCACGGGTGCAGATCATCTCGACATAGGAGGCGCGCAGCCCGCTGAGCCGCACACAACGCGACAGGACGCGGGTGACCTGCGCCGGACTCAGGCCTGGATTCAGGCGCCAGCGCTGGCAGCTCTGCATGAACCGCTCCAGATGGGCGTCGAGCCGGAAGAATGCGCCGTCCCAGACCGTCACCACGTCGTAGGTCGCATCCGAGCGCAGGAAACCCCAGTCCGTGATCGGAATGGACGCCTGCGCAATCGGCAGGTACTGCCCGGCGACATATGCCACACCATCCCCGAATTGCGCCGATGCCGCCATTCCATCTCCCATCGATAAGCCTGCCACAACCTGCATTATGCGGACCTGCGCCGGAACAAACCAGCCCGGGCTGCTGGGGCAGCCCTGGACGGATACCACCACGCAACCGCAAAAAGCGATAAAAAGTGCCTTCGCCCTGTCACACCGCCGTTCTAGACTAATTCAACACGCAAGCCGGTCAACAAGACTGACCGGATACCAAGGGGATTTTGTCACCATGACCAGCCATCCAACGTTGCCTCGCCTCCCGCTCCAGTCGCCCCTGCGGTCGACCGTCCAGTCGACCCTGGTTGCCACCAGCCTGCTGCTGATGCTTGGCGGGCTTGGTGCCTGGATGTTCGAATTGCCGAAACCGCTGGTGCTGGTTGCCGCACTGCTGATCGTGATGGCCGGATTGCTGGCCATCGGATTGCGCATGGCCTGGGGCAACAACTCCCGCCAATGGGCGCCAGCACAGACCGCCACACCCGGCGGCCGCCCGGCGCAGGCGCGGATGCCCATATCAGAGCCCGACACCCGGCTGCACGAATCGATCTCGTTGCAAGGCAAACGCTGGAGCATGGACGTATTCGCCAACATAGACGCACAGCGCTTTGCGGCCGTCTGCGAAACCTGGTTTTCCTGGGCTGGGTTCGACACCCGCCATGAAGCACACCGGACCCAGGAGGGCGTCGACATCTGGCTGCACGCGCCAAGGCTGCCCGGCCCGGTCGCCATCGTGCGTTGCAAACATGCCCATGACAAGCCGGTCGGACTGCAGGAGCTGCGCGAGTTCAAGGGCTTCGTTGCGACATGCCAGCATGCCCACGGCACGTTCACGACCACCTCCACCTACACGCCCGAAGCGCTGCAATTCGCCAAGGAAAACGGCATCGAGGTGGTGGACGGTCGCGGCTTGCTGCGCCGGATCCTGACCCGTACCCGGCAAAGCCAGCAGGCGCTGCTGGCGGTCGCCTACCACGGCCGGTAACGGTCAGGCGCCCGGCGCCCTGAGGGCTGCGGCGGCACCAGCTTGCAGTACGCTACGATGCGGGACCACCCCGTCCCAAGATCCCATCGGAGCGCCCATGAGCATCACCGTCCACATCGAACTCGGCTACGAATTCAGCGTGAAGGCACCGGCAGGCGAGGTCTTCGCGGTCCTGTCGGATGTACCGACATCGGCCAGCCACTTCCCCAAAGTCCACCAGCTGGTCGACCTGGGCAACAACACTTTTCGCTGGGAGATGGAAAAAATCGGCCTGGCGCAGGTCAACCTGCAGACGGTCTATGCGTCCAAGTACACCTCGAACAAAGCCAAGGGCACGGTGATCTGGACGTCGGTCAAGGGAGAGGGTAACGCGCTGGTATCAGG
>CAZADK010000433.1:0-4343 GCA_964483855.1 uncultured Rhodoferax sp. | reverse complement strand
TTTTTCGTCAGCCGCGCATCGAGGTCGCGGAAGATTTCCTCGGTCTTTTCAGGTTGCAGCAGCGCGCGCTGCACGGCGTCCACGATATCCCCTGCTGCAATCTCGGCCCAGATGGGACTTGGCAGCGGATAGCTGCGCGCGCGGGTACCGATCTGCACGAACTGTGCAAGCATCGGGTCTGCCTTGACCTGTGGGTCATTTGCCAGATCGTTGCGCAGTGGCATCCAGTTGGCGACCCGTGCACGTTCGACGGACCACTTCTTGTCAGCGTCGAACTTGATGAACTTCCAGGCAGCCTCCGGATGCGGGCAACTGGCCGAAATGCTCGATGCAGTCATGGTCGACATCGTCGGAGCATTGGCCACATTGGCAGGAATGGGAGCGACAAACGTGTTGCCCTTCATGGCAGGGTTGTCTTCGTTCACCTTGGCAACAGCCCAATAGGCATTGCGCGTCGTGGCAATCTTGCCTTGTGCGAACAGATTGGTTTGCTCAAGATAGTTGGTTGTCGTCGGTGCCGGCGCGGCAAGGCCTTGCTTGCCGGCCAGACCCAGATAGAACTTGATGGCCTCCAGGCTCTTGGGGTTCTTGGCAAAAGTCGCCTCGGTCATGTCGGCGTTGAAAGCCTCGCCCCCGTTGGACCAGATCCAGGTCAGCAACACCCGCGTGGTCGTGTCGGTTTTGCCACCCAGCACCGCGGTCGCCCAGACCCCGTTTCCCGTGAGTTTCTTGCTCCAGGCCAGATACTCGGCCCAGGTCTTGGGCGGGTTGGCTGGGTCGAGCCCCGCCTTGGTCACCAGGTCTCGGTTGTAAATCTCTGCATAGGTGCCGCCCCAGATCGGCAGACCATAGAGCTTGCCCTTCCATTTCGCGGCGCTGAGCATATCCGGGCTCCATGCGCCACGAAATTCTGCCGACTCGGCCTGAATGAACTTGTCCAGCGGCATCAAATAGCCGTTGTAGGCGGCAGTGGCCACGTCGACCGAAACAATGCAAGGTGCCTGCTTGGCCAATGCTGCTGCGACGAACTTCGTCCAGTGGTCCTTGCGCGCCACCAGCACCGGCTCGACCTTGATGCCGGGGTTGGCAGCTTCGAACTCAGCGATCGTTGCCTTCCAGACGGGCTCGTACTGCTTCTCGGTCAGATTGGCTGTCTGCCATTGCATCACGATGGGTTGCTGCGCAGTCGCAGTTCCGATTGCGGCGCAGAGCGTGGCAGTCGCAAGTGCTGCAAGGGTTTGGGTGGTACGCATGGTCGAGTCTCCTTCGTCGTGTTGTCAGCGATACAGCGAACCCTGCCGCTCATTCTTCGGCTGGGGGCGAAATGACCTTTCCTGCAAGGCCTCGAGGTTGGGCTCGATGCCCAGTCCGGGGCCTTGCGGCAAAAGGAAACATCCGTCTTCACATTGAATCGGTGGTGTCGACGCAAGGTCGCGAAAGGCGCGCTGCGGCTCCATCTGTTCAAGAATGAGAAAGTTGGGGATCGCCGCGGCAAGATGCATTGACGCAGCGGTGCAGATCGGACCGCCCGGGTTGTGCGGCGCAACCGGAACCGTGTACATATCGGCCATGGAGGCAATCTTGCGGACCTCGGTAAAACCGCCGGCATGCATGATGTCTGGCTGGATGATGCGGCATCCACCGCCTTCGAGCAGTTCCCGATACTCGTGGCGCGACAACAGGCGTTCGCCAGTGGCGATCGGCGTTCGAATTTCGCGCTGCAGCAGTGCCATCGATTTGGCGTTCTCAAAGGGAATAGGCTCCTCGAACCAACCGGGCCGATAGGGGTGAAGCGCCTCGTCCAGCAATATGGCTGAGCGCAGGGAAAAAAGCTCACTGCACTCGATGAAGATTTCACCGTCGGGCCCGAACCCCTCTCGAGCGGCCTCGACGATGGCTGCGGCACGCCGGATTTCGCCGGCTTCATTGGCGTGCAGGCCGTCACGGGTAAATGGGCTGCACTTGAATGCCGTGAACCTTCTTGAGGCCGCCTCGCGGGCTCCTGCAAACGCATCCTCAGCCGTCTTGATGCCACTGAGCCAATGACTGGCATATCCACGCATCTTGGTACGAAATGGCCCGCCCAGCAGCCGGGCAACCGGTACGCCAAGGCGTTTGCCCTCCAGATCCCACAAGGCTATGTCTATTGCCGACAACGCCGTCGAGTAAACCGCGCCGCCTCGCCATCGCCACGCGTTGTGCAAGCGGTGCCAGTGTTGCTCCGGCCCCGAAGGGTCATGCCCGATCAAGTGTGGCGCGTACTCCCGGATTGCCACTTCGACAGACTCGATTGCGCCGTGCAGGGATGCTTCGCCCCAACCGAAAATGCCCTCGTCTGTGGAGACACGCACAAACATCCAGTTGCACCAGTCGACCCAATACTTGAACGTCTCGATCTTGGTTATCTTCATATTGCCTGCACTGAGTCCACGCGCCAAATGGCGTCTCTGTCAAAGTCTAGCGTATTTTTTGAAACGTTTCAATCCTATCGGACAACTCTGGACATCCCATTGGGCAGACGGGACATCCCGTCGGAGATCCCCGTGGAGATCAACCGATGCATGTCGGTGCGTGCCCTCTTGAAGGCCATTGCAGTTGCCATTGACCGTGATAACGTTCGACGCCTCAGGATTGGAGATCGGGTGCTGGCTTGCCCGGCCTGACGCGATGTATTTGCAAAGGGAAGTTACAGGATGAGCTCAAAGTCAGTCAGAAACCCAACCGTGATGGACGTTGCTGAACGTGCAGAGGTTTCTGTCGGCACCGTGTCCAACGTGCTCAATGGCCGAGGCAACGTGAGCGAAGCACGCCGCGCACGCGTGCAAACGGCCATGCGCGAGCTTGGCTTTTTGCCCAATGGAGTAGCCCAAAGCCTGCGCCGCCAGGCTTCGCGTGTCATCGGCTTGTGCACCCCGTTGACCACGAGTGCCTACTTTGCAGCGTTGCTGGGATACTTCGAAGAGGTCGCTGCCAAAGAAGGATATGCGGTCATTCAAGTCTTGAGCCGCGGAGACCCCGCGCTCGAACTCAGTCGCGTCGAGGCGCTTCTGGGGCGCAATATTGATGGACTCATCCTGATTCCAACGCATGACGTTAGCGCAACGCTTGACCTGCTTGCCCTGCGCGGAACGCCAACAGTCATCGTTGACCGGGTAACGAGCGACAAGCGTTTTGACTATGTGGCCATAGACGACCGCAAGGCGATGCGCGAAGCAACCAGGCACCTGATTGGTCTTGGGCACCGCAGACTGCTGTACTTGGTGCACGATCCCCGGTTGCCGACGACAAAACTTCGCATCAAAGGGTACCTTGAGGCCGCCGAACAAGCGCAGGCCGAGGTGTCGCCGATCGTTGTGCAGCGCGATCCAGACGACGCAGTGTTTGCAAGGCAGGTGGCCGATATCCTGGCCAGCCGTCAGCCGCCTACCGCCATCATTGCCAGCAACAGCATGGTGGCGTTGTCGCTCGTGCGAATCTTGCAGGCGCTCAAGATTCGCTGGCCCGACGATGTCGCACTGCTGGCATTCGATGAGCCAGTTTGGGCGCCACTCTTGAGTCCACCGCTATCGGTGGTGAGGCATCCAACGCAGCGCATCGCCCTGGAGGCCTGGAATCGCTTGCTCGCGCGCGTGCGCTCGCCAGAACTGAGGCCCAAACGCATTACCTTGCAGGCCAAACTCATCCCAACCGCCTCGCTGGGCCCGCCAAAGACTGTTCCTCGCGACAAGTAGTCAGCCATTGGGCGACGGGAAAGCAAAGGTACTGCGGCCTCTGGATGAAAAAACTCCATGAGGCTACGCCCGATAGGGGCGTTGCAAGGCCAACATTCCTGCCGCTCGTTGCAGATCGGTCACGCCCGCAAGGCCCTGCCACGACAATAACGAGCGACGACACGCGGCATCTAGACTGGAGATGTCGGTTGATACGCGGATATTGAAGACGGTTGACGGGATACGACTGACGCTGCGTTCGCCTTTGGCCCGCCAATGTCCTGGGTCATTCCACACCGACGCTGGCGCCAGGTAACATAACGAGGGGAAGGCAAGTATGGTCAAAGCCATGCCGCACAGACTGAACGGCTTCTCCAGCAGACACAAAGGGAAATCCATGCAAGATATGCGTCGAGACGGCAGCGTGATTTACGGGTTCAAGCTTGCGCTACTGTTGATGGCCGCGCTGGCAGGCTTTTCCTCGCCCGCCACCGGTATTACGCCTGTTGGCCCCGCCCCGGCAAACTTGCCGCTGGTGGCCGACGAGACTGTGGCCGTTGATGCCACCCGTTACACAACCCAGAACCTTGACTGGACCGACACCGGGCGCAACCGCAACGTGCCCGCACGCCT
>CAZADK010000432.1:220-4355 GCA_964483855.1 uncultured Rhodoferax sp. | reverse complement strand
GTGATCAGCTGACGCCGCCCGCCGAACAGCCGCTCGCTGGCAGACACCTCGAGCAGCAGCGCCTGCGCCGATGCCTGCACCGCGACCCGGGGCGTGAACCGCAGCGCCCACCAGCCCAGTGCCTGCAGATCATCCGCCAGGGCCTGCGGGTCGACGGATGCGGCAATGCACTCTGCCTGGTCCGCCGCACCGAGCGGACCGGCAGTGTCATCCGGCGGCGCCCACTCACGCCGCGGCTGCAACGCGATCCAGTGCATCGCCTGCCCGGGGAGTCAAAGAGGAGCCTGGTGCCCCCCGCGAAGCGCCGCCAGGCTCGGCCCACGCGGCGGCGGCCGCGATCGGCGTGACCTGCGCCGAGGCGCCATGTGTCGGGGCAACAGGTGCCGGATCGGCCTGCCGGCCCTGGCCGGGCGCAGACGCGAATGCCCCAACCGGCAGGCGCAGCCCGGCCCCGCTGCACGCCAGCAAAGCCGCCAGCCGAGCAGCGCGCGCCGGCAGTTGCAAGGGCTGCGCCACCGGCGGCCCCTTGCGCTTGAGGATCTCCAGTTGCACGCCGTCGCCTTCGGGTTGCAGGCGGGCCAGCAGGCGCAGCACCGCCGGGGACGACTCGTTCCGCACCCGGGCCGGGCGCATCGCGAACAGCAGCTTGCCGTGTTCGCTGGCCGCCATCTGCAGGCGCCGCAGCTGGTCGGCCCGGGCCTGCGGCAGCCAGCCCAGCACCGCCTCGACCTGGGCGCAGCGCAAGGCCTGTTCGCAGGCCCACATGCGCGCGGCCGGCTCCACCGCACGGATCCACAACAGGCGCTCCGGCGCCAGCCCCTGGGCCGACAGGCCAGGGCCGAACGGCATGTGTGGCGCACCGACCAGCACTACCGGACCGGTGCCGCACGCGGCCAGTACCGGCAGCAGCAGGCGCCACTCGTTCTGCGCACTGTGTGCCTGCAGGATCTCGACCAGCGCACCCACCGGCCAGCCACCGCCAGGCAGCTGGGCATCGAGTGCGCCATGGCCGGTGGACAGTGTCCGGCCCGCGGGCCGGGCGAGTGCATCGGCGCGCCAGATGTCGGGGTTGTCGGTTTCGGGAAGTGGGCGGAACATGGTGGATGAACAGCAAAAATGCTGTATGCAAGCAAGGGATATCCACTTAGCGCATCAGAAACAAAAGCTGGATGAATACCCAGTATATGACGATCCCGTCGGCGCGACAAATGTCCAGCGCCCGAACCCCGCAGGCTGGCCGCGCGCCACCTGACGAGCCTGCCGGCACCGCCCGCGCACCGGGTCAACGGCGCCCCAAAGCACAACCCGAACCACCGCAGCCGCAGCACACCCCCACGGCGCTCGACGGCCACAACTTCACCGGCAGCATCATCGTCGCGGTGTCCTCGCCGATACCGTTCGACCCCGCCGACTACATCGCCAATGCCGACTACTTCTACCTGCAAGGCAGCAGTGGCCCCCTCACGCCCCTGGGGTCGGTACGTGTCTATGAGCGCGATTTCCAGCAGCCGGACAATCCGGGCAACACCGGCTCGGTGGAGCCTGTTCGCACGGATCGGCTCGTTGATTCCCGCCTCGTTCGAGAACCCGTCCGGCGGGGTGTTCCTGTCACAGAGCCTGGAGCCGATCACCAGCGCCGTTCCCGAGCCGGACACCGTTGCGATGTTGCTGGCCGGGCTGGTATTGGTCGAATCAGCGGCGGCGCGGCGACATGGCCACCGGCGTCAGGCGTAGAACAACCACACCAGCACCAGCAGCACCAGGTAGGGAAACGCCACCGTCGGCCGCACGGTGCTGGCCAGGTATTCGCGCACCAGGCCAACGGGACCGCTGCGTTGTGCCTGCCACTGGCGGTGCAGTGCAAACGCGTCCTGCGCGGTGCCGGCAGCGATGCCCTGCTCGATGGCCAACAGCCGTTCGCCGAGCCGCGCCTGACTGGTCTTGAAGATACCCTCCTGCAACCACAACACGACCAGCAGCAGCGCGATCCAGGCGCCATGCAGTTCGATCACGATGCCGCCGAAAAACAGCACGACGGCGGTCAGCTTGATCGTCAGCGCGCCGAACTCGTAACGTTCGTACAAGGGTTGCAGCACGGCCCATTCCCGGGTCGCCGGATCGGTCGCCGGATCGGTCGTCGGATCGGTCGTCGGAAAGTCCATGTCAGTTGCTCCAATGGCCGGCGCAGTCTACCCGCCCACCGACACGCGGGGCCTGCCGGTGGCGGCGGTATCCTCCAGGCGCCCGATCAGCGGCCAGCGTCGGCGCACCGCGATCCACGCGACCAGGCCGATCGCCATCAGGCCAACGCAGGCCGTCGCCAGCGCCAGCGTCGAGTGCATGACGAACGGCGCAATGACGCCGGCGGTGATGGCATTGGCGCCGGAGCCCACGAACATCTGCAGCGACGAGGCCATGCCGCGGCGCGACGGATGCAAATCCAGCACCAGCAGCGTCACCACCGGCACCATCAGCGCCCAGCCGAAGGCATACACCATCAGCGGCAACATCGCCCATGACGCGTGGGCGGTGAACAACGCGTTGGCCAACAGGTTGACCAGCGCGGCAACGACCATGACGATGAAGCCGATCCGGATCTGCTGGCGCGGCGCGACCTTGCCGGCCAACCGCCCGCTGAGCCAGGCGCCGGCCATGATGCCGCCGATGTTGAGCACGAAGAACCAGAAGTACTGCGTCGGTGCCAGCCCCAGGTGGCCACCGAGGAACGCTGGCGCCGCCAGCACGTACAGGAAGTTGCCGTTGAACGGCAGCCCGGCGGCCAGCGCCAGCAACACGAAGCGCGGATCCAGCCCCAGCTGCCAGTAACCGCGCAGCAGGTTGCCGACCCGGAACGACTGGCGCTGCGCCACGTCCAGCGTCTCGGGCAGGTAACGGTAGTTGGAGATCCACAACGCGACGCCGATCACCGCCAGGAACCAGAAGATGCTGCGCCAGCCCAGCCAGACGAACAACCAGCCGCCGATCAGCGGCGCGATCGCCGGCGCAATGCCGAAGAAGATCGTGATCTGGCTCATGACCCGTTGCGCCTGCGAGGGCGGGAACAGGTCGCGTACGACCGCACGCGAGACCACGATGCCGGCGCCGGTGGAGAGCCCCTGCAGGATGCGAAAAAACACCAGCTGGCCGATGTCCTGCGCCAGCGCGCATCCGACCGAGGACACGGCGAAGATCGCCACGCCCCACAACACGACCGGTCGCCGGCCGAAGCTGTCGGAGATCGCGCCATGGAACAGGCTCATGAACGAAAAGCCGAACAGGTAGGCCGACAACGTCTGCTGCATCTGCACCGGCGTCGCGCCCAGCGCATCGGTGATGCCGGCAAACGCCGGCAGGTAGGTGTCGATCGAGAACGGACCGACCATGCCCAGCACCGCCAGCAGGATGGCCAGGGCCCAGCGCGGGCCGCGCCAGAGGGATGGGGCTTGGGGATGCATGGGTGAAAAGGCCGCCGGCGTCGTTGTCTGCGTCGGCGGCGGCAGCCTGGGATTGTCGCCACAAATGCAACAGGCCCTTTGAGCCCGGCACACGCCCATGGACGCGGGTTGCCCCAGGCATTCCCGCTCAGCGCCGGAACGTGTAGTGGAACGGCGAGCCGAGCGCGAACATCTCCGCGAAACCGAGCGTTCGCAGGCACTGCGTGACACGCTCGGCCTGCCGCATGCCCTGGCACTGGACCAGGCGGTAGATGTCACCCTGGGCGTTGTTGATCGCGATCAGCACCGACGCGCCGTAAATCGGGTCTCGCGCACCGGCCTGGCGCAACGCCGCCAGCACCTGTGCATCGTCGGCCAATTGTTCGGCCCCATCGATCAACGAAATGATCATGCCCTCAGCCCTCGGAAAACGCGAACACCGGACCTTCTGTGAATGCATCGAGCGGCCCGGAATCGGGAGTTGACACATGTCAACGGTCCAATCGGCCATTCTTGTAAGGTATCACGGCAGCCAGCGTCCGGTACTGACCGCTTCAGGTCAAAACGAGTATCGACAACCTGAGCGGCCCTGTGCCGGCGGTACACACGCCGGGACAGGGCCTGAAAAGTACGGTGCCTGGCCATGCGAGGGAAACGCGACCGACACTGGGGCGTGATTGTTGACGCGAATGCCAGGTGAG
>CAZADK010000432.1:0-210 GCA_964483855.1 uncultured Rhodoferax sp. | reverse complement strand
CAAGACCGCACCGCAGTCGTCGCCAGGGCGCGCCGGCAACTGCCACCGACGACCGCAAGCCGTCGCGTCAGGCCGGCAGCGGCGAACGGATCAGATGGTCGAAGGCGCTGAGCGCCGCTTTCGAGCCCTCACCAGCAGCAATCACGATCTGCTTGAATGGCACGGTCGTGGCATCACCGGCAGCAAACACGCCGGGTACGCTGGTGGCGC
>CAZADK010000431.1:0-4359 GCA_964483855.1 uncultured Rhodoferax sp. | reverse complement strand
GTGGCCAGCATGTCGATGCGGTTGCGGATCGGCGGCACCCAGATGTTGGTCAGCCCTGGCACCTGCACGATGCGGTCGAGTTCGGCCACCAGCGTCTGCGGCGTCATGCCGGCGCGCCACTGTTCGCGCGGCTTGAACTGGATCATGGTCTCGAACATCTCCATGGGCGCCGGGTCGGTCGCGGTCTCGGCGCGGCCCGCCTTGCCGTACACGCTGGCCACCTCGGGCAGGGTCTTGATCAGGCGGTCGGTCTGCTGCAGCAACTGCGCCGCCTTGGCGGTGGACAGGCCGGGCAGCGCGGACGGCATGTAGAGCAGGTCGCCTTCGTCGAGCTGGGGCATGAATTCGCCACCGATCTGGCGCAGCGGCCACAGGCTGGACAGCAGCACCAGTGCGGCGATGGCCAGCGTCAGCCAGGGCGCGCGCAGCACGCCATCGAGCAGCGGGCGGTACAGCGCGATCAACGCGCGGTTGATCGGATTGGCGCGCTCGCTCGGAATACGGCCGCGGATCAACAAGCCCATCAACACCGGGATCAAGGTGACCGACAGGCCGGCCGCGGCTGCCATCGCATAGGTCTTGGTGAAGGCCAGCGGCGCGAACAGGCGCCCTTCCTGCGCCTCGAGCGTGAACACCGGGATGAAGGACAGCGTGATGATGAGCAGCGAGAAGAACAACGCCGGCCCGACCTCGGTCGCTGCATCGCCGATCACACGCCAGCGCGCCTCGCCGCGCAGCTGCTCGCCAGGGTGCGCATGCTCCCAGCGCTCCAGGTGCTTGTGCGCGTTCTCGATCATCACGACCGCCGCATCGACCATGGCGCCGATCGCGATCGCGATGCCGCCCAGCGACATGATGTTGGCATTCACGCCCTGGTAACGCATGACGATGAAGGCGGCCAGAATGCCCAATGGCAGCGAGATGATGGCGACAAAGGCCGAACGCAGGTGAAACAGGAAGATGAAACACACCAGCGCGACGACCAGGAATTCCTCCAGCAGCTTGAAGCCCAGGTTCTGCACCGCGCGTTCGATCAGGCCTGATCGGTCATATACCGGCACGATTTCCACTCCTCGGGGCAGGCTGGCCTGCAGTTCGCGCAGCTTGACCTTCACCGCGGCAATGGTCTCCAGCGCATTCTTGCCCGAGCGCATGATGATCACGCCACCGGTCGCCTCGCCCTCGCCATTGAGCTCGCCGATGCCGCGGCGCATCTCCGGCCCGAGCTGGATTCGTGCCACATCGCCCAGGCGCACCGACACGCCGGCCGCATTGACGGCGAGTGGCACTTTGCGGAAATCGTCCAGGCTTTGCAGGTAACCCGAGGCACGCACCATGTACTCGGCCTCGCCGAGTTCGAGCACCGAGCCACCGGTTTCCTGGTTCGCCCTGCGGATGGCGTCCACCACCTGGGTGTGCGCGATGCGGTAGGCGGCGAGCTTGTCCGGATCCAGCAGCACCTGGTACTGGCGCACCATGCCGCCGATGGAGGCGACTTCGGCCACGTTGGCAACCGATTTGAGCTCGAACTTGAGGAACCAGTCCTGCAGGGCGCGCAACTGCGACACGTCGAGTGTGCCGCCGCGGTCGACCAGCGCGTACTGGTAGATCCAGCCCACGCCGGTGGCGTCGGGTCCGAGCGTGGCCTTGGCATTGGCCGGCAGGCGCGCCTGCACCTGGTTCAGATATTCCAGCACGCGCGAGCGCGCCCAGTACAGGTCGGTACCGTCCTCGAACAGCACATAGACGAAGGAGTCGCCGAAGAAGGAGTATCCACGCACGGTCTTGGCGCCTGGCACCGACAACATGGTCGAGGTCATCGGGTAGGTCACCTGGTTCTCGACGATACGCGGAGCCTGGCCCGGGAAACTGGTGCGCACGATCACCTGCACGTCCGACAGGTCCGGCAATGCGTCCAGCGGTGTGCGCAGCACCGACACCACGCCCCAGGCGCTGACCAGCGCGGTGGCCAGCAGCACCAGGAAACGGTTGGCGATGGACCAGCGGATCAGCGCCGCGATCATGGTGCGCGCCCCTGGCTGGCGGCGGCGCCCGGGCGGGCCGGCGTGGGGAGCGGACGTTTGCGCAGCGCGGTGATCACCGGTACGTCGCCATCCGCGGTGAAGTCGAATTCCACCTGTTCCCCCTTGCGCGCCTTGTCCGGTCCGGTGCCCGCGGGCAGCCGGAATTGCATCGTCATCTTGCCCCATTTCATCGAGGCGATCGGGCCATGCGTCAGCGTGACGACGTCCTTGTCGATGTTGTCGATCAGTCCCTGTCCGGTGTGTATCGGGGTGGCGGGTGTGGCTGGGGGTGCCGGCGCCTCGCTGTTCAACCGCGACACGAACCCGCGCAGGCTGGCCTCGGAGTCGATCAGGAACTGCGACGAGACCACCACCCGCTGTCCCTTTTCGAGCCCCCGCAGCACCTGTGTCTGGTCATCGACTTCGATGCCGGTGACCACATCGACAGCGCGGAAACGGCCGTCTGCCTGTACCAGCAGCACCACGCTGCGGGTGCCGGTCTGGATCAGCGCTTCGGTCGGCACGACCAGCGTGCGCGTCGCGCGCAGGTCGGCGAACTGCAGTTGCACGAACATGCCGGGAACCAGCCGACCACCCGGATTGGCCAGTTCCAGCCGGGCCTTGACGGTGCGGGTCATCGGATCGACCTCGGGCAGCAGCGCCTGCACCCGACCGGTGAAGACGACCCCGGGCGCGGCGGGGCTGCGGGCCTGCACCTTGGCGCCAGGGCGCAGCAGGTGGGCCTGGCTCTCGGGCACCTCGCCCTGTGCCCATACCGTACGGGTATCGTTGATGCGCAGCAGGATCGCGCCTGCGCCCACGGTGGCGCCCTCACGCACCAGCAATTCGGTCACGACGCCACCAATCGGCGCATGCAGCGTGATACGGGGTTGGAGGGTCTCGCTGCGCTCGACCAGCGCGATCTGCGCCTCGACCATTCCAGCCTGGCGCATGCGCTGGCGCGCGGCGTCGATCAGTGGCGCCAGCGCGCTGCCCTGCATGCGGCGCAACGACAGGAACTCTTCCTGCGCCGCGACCCATTCAGGCACGTACAGGTCGGCCAAGGGTTGGCCGGCCGACACCGTGTCGAGTGTGGCGCGCACATGCAGTTGTTCGACGAAGCCGGCAGCGCGGGTTTGCACCACCACCTGGTTGCGTTCGTTCCACAGGATGCTGCCGACCGCTTCCACGCGGGGCGCAAGCACGGCCTCCAGCACCTCGGCGGAGCGCACGCCCAGGTTCTGCTGCATGCGCGGGCTGACGTTGACGCTCCCCGCGTCCTGGCCGTCGGCGCCGGCGTAGACCGGCACCAGCATCATGTCCATGAAGGGTGACTTGGCAGGACGGTCGAACTTGTTGCCTGGCACCATCGGGTCGTGGTAATACAACACCCGGGCGCCGACCACCGGGTCGATGTCGCCGGACTTGACGCCGCTGGCGATATGCCTGCGGGTGGCCTCCTCGCCCTCGGCGATACCCTGTGGCAGGCGCTGCGTCGGTGCCGTGGCCGATGCGCCAGCAGGTGCGGCGCCAGACACGGCCAGCCCCGCCGCGCCGGCGGCATCGGCCGGCGCTGGGGCCATGGCCATGCCGCGCTGCATGCCGATGGAATACAAAGCATAGCCGGCGCCGGCCAGCGCGAGCGCGGCGCAGGCCGCCATCAGGATCCGGGTGGTTTTCATCGTGTTGTCCGCGCATCGGCCAGCGTGTCGGCTGGATGGGGAATCAGGTAGTTGAGCTGCGCCCACAAGCGGGCGTTTTCCTGCTCCAGCATCAGCCGTTGCAACGCGGTGTCGATCTCGGCGCGGCGCGCCTGCAACACCGCGTCCAACGTGCCGTTGCCTGCGCGGTAGGTCGTCAGGGCGGCACGGTTGCGCTCGCCGGCCAGGGGCAGCAGTTGCTGGTCGATATGCTGCAGGCGCCGGTGGTTGTGCTGCCAGGCCAGCAGTGTGCCGCGCGCCTGTGCCAGTTGCTCACGCTCGGTTTCCTCGCGTTCGCCGCGCAGCTGCTCGGTCAGGGCCAGTCGCGCCGCGATCTCGCGATTCTGGCGCCGGTCCTGGTCCCATTGCAACGGAACCGACAGGTTGACCGACGCCATGTTCGAGAACCCCGGGCCGCGCTGGCTGAACATCAGCTCCAGCGTCCAGTCCGCGCGCAACTCGCTGCGTGCGACTTCCACCTCGGACTGTGCGGCGTCCTGCGCGCGGACCGCCAGCGCGACGCGTGGATGCCGATGGACCCGGAGCGCGAGTTCGTTGTCCGAAATATCCGTTGGCAGCAATACCTGGGGTGCCGTGGCCAGCGGCTGCTGCGCCGCCTGCGCGCCGATCCAGCG
>CAZADK010000430.1:0-4365 GCA_964483855.1 uncultured Rhodoferax sp. | reverse complement strand
ACCCTGTACGCGCTGGTGCTGGCCGGCTTCTACCACCGCAGCACCCATCGCGCGGAAGTCGTCGGCGCGTTCCGGAACACGGCGCTTACCGCCGGCGGCATCATGCTGATCATCGCCAGCGCCAACGTGTTCGCCTGGATCCTGGCGCGCGAGCGCATCCCCCAGGAGATCACGGAGGGCATCCTCAAGATGGGCCTGGAGCCGTGGCACCTGCTGTTGGCCCTGAACGTTCTGCTGTTGCTGCTGGGCATGTTCCTCGACGCGGCCGGCATGCTGATCCTGGTGACCCCCGTGGTGATGCCGGCTGTCGTGGCGCTCGGGATCGACCCAGTGCATTTCGGCATGGTGATGATCGTCAACATGATGATCGGCATGATCACTCCCCCGGTGGGCCTGGCGCTGTTCGTCGTCAGCAACATCTCGAGGGCGCCGATCATGTCAATCGCGCGCGAATGCATCCCCTTCATCCTCGGCTTCCTCATGGTGCTGACGCTCATCACCTACATCCCGCAGCTGGTTCTGTTCCTGCCGGACCTGGTGTACGGAAAGGCGATCCCATGAATGCAACGCCCGGAAAACAGGTGTTGCATGGCGGGGCGCAACGGCAGCCGATCCGCTGGATCAACGCGGACGCGCCGTCCATGACCATTTCGCGTTACCGCGTGGCGGTGGGCGATACCGTGTCGCTGCACGTGCACACGGGCAAGGCCGAGTACTGGGTGGTGCTGTCGGGCGAAGGCGAAATGACGCTCGGCAACCAGACCCTGGCCGTGCGGGAAGGCGATGTCATCGTCACGCCGCCGCTGGTTCCGCATGCGCTGCGCAACACCGGCGCCGTCACGCTCGACTTCCTCAATCTTGTGCAGCCGGTCGGCGATGCGGCCATCACCACGACGGAGCTGGGCCCATGAGAACCTTTTTGGTCACCGGCGGCGGCGGCATGGTGGGCCAGCACGTCGCCGAAGCCGCCCGTGCGCGCGGCTGCCGGGTGCGGTTGGCCGACTTCGCCTGGCCCGTCACGCCGCCGTGGGCGCCGGGCGACGAACAGGTGAGCTTTGATGTACGTGATATCGCCGCCTGCCGCGAGCATGCACGGGGCATGGAGGCCATCATCCACTGTGCAGCGGTGGTCGGCCCGGCGCGTGCGCGCGTGGATGCGCTTGCGACCCTGGCCGTAAATGTCACCGGCACGGCCAACCTGCTCGAAGCGGCCCATGAGAACGGCGCGCGGCTGCTGAGCATGAGCACCGCGACGCTCTACGGACACCGTGCTGAGCTGGAGCCGCTCGATGAACAATCGCGCGTGGACCCGCTTACGGTATATGACGGCACCAAGCTCATGTCCGAGATTCACTGCACGACGCATCAGAGCACCTATGGCAGCGACGCGGCGTCGTTTCGTACCGGCTTTGTTTTCGGGCGCGGGACGCAGATTGGCGAGTACTTCCTGCCGCGCATATTGAAGGGCGAGGCAGTTGCCGAGCCGGCCGGGCGTGATCACCCCTGCGACTTCACGTATGTGGTGGACCTGGCCGAGGCGTTGGTTGCGGCCGCCCTGGCGCCCAGGCTCGACCACACTGTCTACAACATCACCGGCGGCGCGATCCGCACCCGCGGTGAACTCGCGCAAGCCGTGCGGCACCTGGTGCCTGGAGCGCAGATCACGCAGGGCGCGGGCATCGACCCGGCGCGGCATCTGCGCGGCGCGTGTGTCATTACGCGCGCAAAGCAGGATTTCGGATGGCAGCCGCGCTTCAGCCTGGAAGCTGGGCTTGCCGACTGGAAGTCGCGGATGCCCGCGACGCTCTGATGGCCTGGACCATAGAGCCCATTGCGCTGCACCGGGTCCAGGTGCCCGGGCCGGAAGTGCTCTTTCAGCGCGGTTTTGGCGAGATGATCGATATCATGATCTACGCCTTCGTGCTGCGCGGTGGCGGCCAGGTGTGCCTGGTGGACACAGGCTTGCCCTCCGACTACAGCGAGCTCAACAGCAACATCCGCGAGCGCAAGGGTGCGGCATCGGGATTTGTCGACGTGAGCACGCCACTGCCGCAGGAACTGCGCCGGCGCGGCGTCGAGCCAGATCTGCTGGCATTGACGAGCTTCGGCCCCTACACCACCGGCCACCTTGGTGCCTGGCTCCAATGCCCATTGTGGGTATCGGAACGTGGCTGCGCCGACGTGGACCTGCCAGAGGAGCCTGCCCTTGCCCATGCACCCGCGCCGGCCGTGCGCGAGCGACTGCGCAGCGCGCAGCGGGTAGTTGGAAACAAGGAAATCTTGCCCGGCCTGACCTTCGTGGAAGTGGGCATCCATCACCCCGCATCAGCCGCGCTGTTCATAGAGACGGACGACGGCGTGGTGGCGATTGCCGACCCGGTGTTCACCGCGCGAAACCTGTTGCAGGGCACGGCCCTGGGTGCGGCCGAGCACGCGGCCGGCTGGCACGGCATGGTGCGCTTGCTCGGCCAGCGCTGCGATGCCATCATCCCGATCCATGACATGAGCGCCGCGCCGGTTCCCCGCGCGCGCTGGCATGCCAGCCTGACGGCAAAATCAGCGCCATGACAACCGCCCAGGAAGCTGCCAGCGCCATTGCGCCCATCGTTCACCGCAAGAAGGCGGACATGGCCTACGACTACCTGCGCGAACAGGTCGTCAACGGCACCTTCGCGCCGGGGCAACGCATGACACTGGCGGAGCTGTCTGCTGCCTGCGGCATGTCGCACATGCCGGTGCGCGAGGCGCTGGTGCGTCTGCAGCGCGAGGGGCTGCTGGAGAGCGAGCCACACAAGGGCATGCGGGTAGTCGAGCTGTCTCTCAAGGACGCGAGCGAGCTGTTCGCGATCCGCACCGAACTGGAGGGCCTGGCCGCCTACAGCGCCTGCGCCTGCGGCGACGCCAGCCTTGCACGCGACCTCACCGTGATCAATCAAGACTTTGCGGCGGCTTTGGCCAGCGCAGACTTTACCGCCATGGGTACGGCCAACTGGGCCTTTCACCAGCGCATCTTGCGCGCCAGCGGCAACGTTCAGTTGGGCCGCATGCTGCACGACGTATGGACCGCTTCTCAGCGCTACCGCCTGGGCTACCGCCTCATCCCCGGGCGTGCCCAGCACACCATCGACGAGCATGCGCAGATCATCGCGGCGCTTGCGGCGGGCGATGCCGAAGGCGCGCGCGCCGCGACGCGCGCCCATATTCACCGCGCCGGCCAGGAAATGGCCGTGACCGTGCGCGAAATTCAGAACGTCGCCGAAGCGGCATCGAAGGAGGAATGACGATGCAGCGGATAGTTGAGCGCAGGTTTCGTCACAAGACGCCGGTCGTACCGACCAGCCGTCGATCAGGGAGCGGACATGCAACAGTCCGTTGAACACCTCACGCCAAGCGAGGCTTTGGACTTGCCAGCGCGGGTGCTGGTCACCGGCGCGGCGGGTGGCATTGGGTCCGCGTTGGTGCGGCGATTGCTCAAGGCCGGTGTGGCTGTGATAGCGACAGACAGGGGCGAGGCGCCCCGGAATTTTTTCGACGGGCTTGCAAGTTCAGATGCCCGCGGGCAATCGGCCGTTGCCAGGAGCCAATGGATTGGCGCCGACCTTGCAACACGTGCGGGGCGCGATGCAGTGGTGCATGCCGTACTGGGGCAGGGGGGCGTCCCAGCACTGGGCGGCTTGGTTCACGTCGCAGGCGTCCTGGACCCTGTGGATTGGAATTTGATCGATGAATCGCAGGTCGAGCAATTGTTCTGCGTCAACCTGCAAGCGCCTTTCTTTCTCATCCGCGGCTTGCTGCCGGCTTTTGGCCCGGACGCGTCGGTTGTGCTGATGGGCTCCATCGCCGCCATCCGCGGCTCGCCCAAGACCCCGTTCTATGCAGCCAGCAAGGCCGCGCTGCGCAACCTGGGCGCCTCCATGGCCATGGCATTGCAGCCGCGCGGCATCCGCGTCAACGTGGTTGCGCCCGGCCTCATCGACACGCCACTTACTGATGGCCTCAACCTCAGATTGGCGAGCGAACGCGGTATACCGGTAGCGCAGGTCGAGTCCGAACGCGCGCAAGTCATCCCTGCCGGCCGCGCTGGCACTCCCGATGAGGTCGTGTCAACCTGCCTGTTCTTCCTCAGTCGCCAGTCGTCGTACTGCACGGGCACCACGCTGCATCCAACGGGAGGTGTCTGGGCCGGAACGATATGAAGCAAGCGGCAGGCGCGCGCGGCAATTGTCCGTGACCCGCACTCCATCTGACTCACACCCCTCACCATCGTTCTGGAGGCGAGCCGAGGCGGCGTGTTGCCGCGTGTAGGTTAACGATGGTCACGCTTGCTGGGCCTGCGAGGTGCCGTCTGCCTTGTCACAGCCGAAC
>CAZADK010000429.1:0-4403 GCA_964483855.1 uncultured Rhodoferax sp. | reverse complement strand
GGTCACGCTGCGCAGGCGTGCCAGCGCCTCGAAGGTCAGCAGGCACTGGATCGGCGGGATGCGGGTGTTGGACATGATGTTCCCATTGTGAGGCGAAGCGCAGGCACTGCGCCGCGGGAAAACGCCCGGCCGATATAATCCGCAACTTTTCGCATGCTGCGGCATATCCGCGGCCTTCTGCCGTGTCCGATCGCTTCAAAGTCCTCCTCCAATACCTGATGCCCAAGCGACTGATGACGCAGTTCGGCGGCATCGTGGCGTCGGGGCGCTGGGGTGGCGCGACCACGTCGATCATCCGCTGGTTCGTCGCCAAGTATGGCGTCAACATGGCCGAGGCGGCTGAACCGGACATCCGCAACTACGCCAGCTTCAACGATTTTTTCACCCGCGCGCTCAAGGCAGGCGCCCGGCCGATCGAACATGCCGAACTGGTCTGCCCGGTCGACGGCGCGATCAGCCAGTTCGGCGCAATCGAGGCCGACCAGATCTTCCAGGCCAAAGGCCACCAGTATTCGACGACCGCGCTGCTGGCCGGTGACGCCGCGCTGGCCGCGCGGTTTCAGGACGGTCTGTTTGCCACGCTGTATCTCAGCCCCAAGGACTACCACCGCATCCATATGCCGTGTGCCGGCCGTCTGGTGCGCATGGTCTATGTGCCGGGCGACCTGTTCTCGGTCAACCCGGTGACGGCGCGTGGCGTGCCAGGGCTGTTCGCGCGCAACGAACGCGTGGTGTGCGTGTTCGATTCAACCAGGGGTCCGTTTGTGCTGGTGCTGGTGGGCGCAACCATCGTTGGCAGCATGGCCACCACCTGGCATGGCGTCGTCAATCCGCCGCGTCCGCGCAAGCCGCGCAGCTGGGACTATGCCGGCCAGGCGATCGACTTCAAGCAGGGCGACGAGATGGGGCGGTTCCTGCTCGGCTCCACCGTCGTCGCGCTGTTTCCGAAGGGGCGCTGCCGCTTCCACCCGGACTGGGCACCGGGGCAACGCATTCAGCTGGGTGAGGGCATGGGGCAGTTGCCATTGTGAGAGCGCCCCCAGCCCTGGCTTCGCCAGGCCCCCCGAGGGGTGCGAGGAAACTTGGGAGCGGCCCGGCGTTTCCTCATCCGCGCTGAAATGGCGTCAGCGCCTGAGCGTCGTCAAGTCGTTGCCGCGCCTGCAGGCCGGCCTGAAGGTGGAAGCGATCGCGCTCGACCTGGGCTGTGGCGAACGACCACCTGGAAGGCTGTCATCACCGCAAGCAGGTGGAGCTGGCGAGGACGGCTAGTGTGCGGCCGGCCTGGTGGCGGTTGCCCCGTCAGCCGGTCGGCGACCCGGATCTGACAGAGGCGAGCTTGCCATACACCGTGCACAACTCGGCGTCCAGAGCCCGCCGCGCATACGGCATCAGTTCGGCCACGGCCTGCCCATCCATGCGTGAGCGTTCGAACGCCTGCCGCATCGAATCGAGAAACAGATCCTTGTCGTAGGCGTCGCAGCCGATCACGCCACATTCGGCCGCGTTGGTGCACAGGCTGGAAAACGCCTCGTCCGAACTCTTGCAATCGTCGGCAGGGTGCGCCGGCACGTCACCGAACATCTCCAGCCGGCGGCGGGCATCTCGTCGGCCCCAATCGTTCCGGCCGGCCCGTGCTCGAGCACGTGAAACAGCGCCGCCAGGCAGGCGACGTTTTCTGCCGCCTTCGCCGCCACGTCGCGCACGGCACGGAATTCTCCTCTTGCGCCCAGTTCGCGCTCGACCTGGTTGTGAAAGCGTATCCGCGCGGCGTGCGTCCCCGGCGACAGATCGAGCACGGGCGGGGTGAGGCAGTTGCGCTCGTCGGTCGCGAGCGCTTGTTTCTTCGACGCAAGCAAGTTCAGACACGCACCGGGATTTCGCGCAGCTCGATCTATCAATACGTTCAGGACGGCAATTTCCCGAAGCCCTTGCCTCTCGGCCCGATCCCTTGTTGCCCTGAACGTCTGCGGCACGCAGGTGCCACGGGAGCAACAGGCGCTGCTGGAGCTGACGATTCCGGACCAGCCGATGGAGATTGCAAACGGGCTCGCCCGCATGCCGGATGTGCCCGGAACCGAAATCGAGTGGGGCGAATCTGCCGTAAGCCTTTACCGCGTATCCTGAGCGCTTGCCCGCCGCTGTTCATTCAACAGGCCTATGACGCGGGCCATGGATACGTTCGAAGAGGTCGGCCAGGCCACGGGTTATGTTCGCGTACCGATAGAACTGGAAGCCACGGACGATGCGAAGTCGATTCTTCGCGCGCATGTCTACATGAAGCAGGAGCACCAGCTCGCCGAATGCCTGGCGTGCGAAGGGCCGTTTGACGAATACAGCCACGCGCTGGCGGTCGGTTATCGGCTCGAGCTGGCTTCGTGATGGGCCGCATGGGTGCAGCCCGCCAGCGCCCGGTGGCGGAGCACCCTGTGTACGGCTGACGTATCATGCGGCGTCTTCCGGTGCCCTGACCCGGCGGCATCGCCGATCTGGCTGCCATCGGGTGTAACGCGGATCCGCCATCGACGCCATGCGACCTGTCCTGACCACCATCGTCCTGCTGACGATCAGCAACGTATTCATGACCTTCGCCTGGTATGCGCACCTGCGGGAGTTGTCGCACAAACCGTGGATCGTGGCGGCGCTGATCAGCTGGGGTATTGCGCTGTTCGAATATGTGTTCCAGGTGCCGGCCAATCGCATCGGCTTTACAGTGATGAGCGTGTCGCAACTGAAGATCATTCAGGAAGTCATCACGCTCACCGTGTTCGTGCCGTTCGCCTGGCTCTACCTGAAGGAGCCGATCAAGCTGGATTACCTCTGGGCCGGGCTGTGTATTCTCGGCGCTGTGTATTTCATTTTTCGCGGACGTTGAGCTTGGCCCTGGTTGGTTCATGCACACATCATTTCAGGAGGCATCATGCTGGTCACCACCACGCCGACCATCGAGGCCTGGCGCATCACCCGATACCGCGGCGTTGTTGCCGGCGAGGCCATACTCGGCGCCAATTTGTTTAAGGACCTGTTCGCCGGCATTCGCGACCTGGTCGGCGCGTGGTCTTCCACCGACGAACGCGGGTTGCAGCGCGGGCGGGACATCGCCCTCGAGGAACTGCAGCGGCGGGCCGCCGATCTGGGCGCCAATGCCGTGGACGGCATCGATCTGGACTACGAAGTGATGCACCAGAGAAACGACATGTTGATGGTCTCGGCCAGCGGCACCGCGGTCGCCGTGGAATGAGCCACAGGGCCGCGCTTCGACGCCGGGCGGGCGTCGTCGGGCTTGCGGAGTGGATGGTGTGATGCCTTTGAGGCGAGGAGAACCGGATTGCTGGATGTTGCGACAGTGCAAAAGATGTTGGAGCCGCTGTTCCCGGGGCTGATGGGCGTCCGCCTGACCGAGGTCACGCCCGAGCGGGTGGTGGCGCAGATGCCGGTGCGCCCCGATTTGTGCACCGCCGGCGGTATCCTGCATGGCGGGGCCTACATGGCCTTTGCCGATACGCTGGGCGCGGTCGGAACGGTCGTCAATCTTGCCGCGGGCAAGACGACCACCACCACCGACTCCAGCACCAAGTTCATGGCCCGTGCCAAGGTGAACACCGTCGTGACCGGCGAGAGCATCGCCTTGCATCGAGGCCGAACCACCATGGTGTGGCAGACCCTGATCCGCAATGCCGACGGTCGCTTGTGCGCAGTGGTGACCCAGACGCAGCTAATCATGGACGCTGGCCGATGACGCTGCGTCGGCCCCTTGTTTGCACCGGGCGACACGAGACGACCTGCACGCCTCGGCCGATGTGTGGTGCCTGGCGTTCAACGGAATAACGCATGGACAAAGTCGACCTGCGCAAGACGCTGACACTTCTGTACCAACCCTCGGCCAAAGCGGTGGCCGAGGTCGACGTGCCCGCGTTCGACTGCCAGATGATCGACGGCCACGGTGACCCGAACACGTCGCCGGCTTGCGCGCAGGCGGTCGAGGCCTTGTTTTCCGTTGCCTGCACCGCCAAGTTTGCGCTCAAGAAGGGGTCGCGGCAGATCGACATGGCGGTGATGCCGCTGGAGGGTTTGTGGTGGCCTGATGACATGTCGGCCTTCACCGCGCAAGACAAGTCACGCTGGTGCTGGACGATGATGATTCTGCAGCCGGATGTGATGCCGCGTGTAGTGATCGAGCAGGCCATCACCGAGTTGCGCAGGAAGAAGCCGTCGCCGGCGCTGGACTTGTTGTGAATGGAGCGCCTGATCGAGGGGCGCTGCGCGCGGATTCTGCATGTCGGGCCAGGTGGCGCCTCGGCTGACGTGGCCCGCGGTGTGCGGGCATGGGCGATGCGGTGACGGGCATCAGCCGGGCTGACTCAGCCATTGGGGAATCAAACGGGCCGATGCTGCGCCAACTTCTT
>CAZADK010000428.1:0-4409 GCA_964483855.1 uncultured Rhodoferax sp. | reverse complement strand
GCGTGGCGTGGTGCAGGTCATGGAAGGGCGGCACTGTTTCGCCCATCTCACCATCGAGGAAAACCTGATGACCGGCTCCTACACGCGCAAGGACAAGGCCGAAATCGCCCGCAATCTGGACAAGGTCTATACCTACTTTCCGCGGCTCAAGACACGGCGCACCAGCCAGGCCGCCTATACCTCGGGCGGTGAGCAGCAGATGTGCGCGATCGGGCGTGCGCTGATGGCCAGCCCCAGCGTGGTGCTGCTCGACGAACCGTCGATGGGGCTGGCGCCGCAACTGGTCGAAGAGGTCTTCAACATCGTGCGTGACCTCAACACCAAGGAGAAGGTCACCTTCCTGCTGGCCGAGCAGAACACCAACATGGCACTGAAATACGCCGACTATGGCTACATCATGGAAAGCGGCCGTGTCGTGATGGACGGCGTGGCAGCCGGATTGCGTGACAACGAGGACGTCAAGGAGTTCTACCTGGGCATGGGCGGCGGCGAACGTAAGTCGTTCAAGGACGTCAAGAGCTACAAGCGGCGCAAGCGCTGGCTTGCCTGACGCCCGTCCCGTTTCCAACCGAGAGATCCAACACGATGCACGATGTCTTTTACGACCGATTGGAAAGCCGTGATCCGGCGGCGCGCGAAGCCGCGTTGATGCAGGCCTTGCCGGCCCAGGTGGCACACGCCCAGGCCGCCAGTGCCGCCTTCGCCCAGATCCTGCAGGGCGTGAACGCAGCCGCGGTCAATAGCCGCCAGACGCTGGCCCGTCTGCCGGTCACGCGCAAACACGCGTTGCTCGAGCGCCAGCAGGCGCAGCGTGGGCAGGACCGGTTCGGCGGCTTTTCGGCCATCGACTTTGGGGCCGCCATGCCGCGCGTATTTGCCAGCCCGGGGCCGATCTATGAACCCGAGGGCCGCGCGCCCGACTACTGGCGGCTGGCGCGTTCGATGTTCGCCGCGGGTTTTCGCCCGGGCGAGCTGCTCCACAACTGCTTCAGTTACCACTTCGTGCCGGCCGGCTCGATGATGGAGACCGGCGCGCATGCGCTGGGCTGCACCGTGTTTGCCGCCGGTACCGGCCAGACCGAGCAGCAGGTGCAGGCCATGGCCGAGTTGCGCCCAAGCGGATACATCGGCACCCCCAGCTTCCTGAAGATCATCGTCGAGAAGGCGGCCGCCATGGGTGTGACACTGCCCAGCGTGACCAAGGCCTTGTTCGGCGGCGAAGCCTACCCGCCCAGCCTGCGCGACTGGTTCCTGGAGCGCGGCATCCAGGGCTACCAGTGTTTTGCGACAGCCGACCTCGGCCTGATCGCGTACGAGACGCAGGCGCGCGAAGGTTTGGTGCTCGACGAGTCGGTGATAGTCGAGATCGTGCGCCCGGGCACCGGAGACCCGGTTCCCGATGGCGAGGTCGGTGAACTGGTCGTGACCACGCTCAACCCGGACTATCCGCTGATTCGCTTCGGCACCGGCGACCTGAGCGCGATCCTGCCCGGGCCTTGTCCCACGGGCCGCACCAACGGCCGCATCAAGGGCTGGATGGGCCGGGCCGACCAGACCACCAAGATCCGTGGCATGTTCGTGCATCCGGGGCAGGTCCAGGCGATCGCCAAACGTTTTCCCGAGGTGACCAAGGCGCGGCTGTTGGTGCGCGGCGAAATGGCCAACGACACCATGACCCTGCAGGTGGAGACCAGTTGCAGCGGGCCGGACGCGCTGGTCGAAAAACTCGGCGCCGCGATTCGCGAGGTGACCAAGCTGCGTGGCGAGGTGGAGCTGATGCTGCCGGGCAGCCTGCCCAACGATGGCAAGGTGATCGAGGACGCACGCAGTTACAAATGATTGCGTCACGCCAACAAATACCCGCAGCGATCGGAGCTGTGTCAGTAGTTACCTGAATGTGTTTCGAGTGTATTGTTCTTACACTTCAATCCTTACTATCTTGTTGAGTGTGTCAATCCCATGAAAAAGCTTCTCGTGATCGCCGCCGCCGCCACGGCGCTGCTGGCCAACGCCCAGACCTTCCCCGGATCCAAGCCGATTTCCATCGTCGTGCCGTTCGCGGCTGGTGGCCCGACCGACCTGGTGGCACGCCAGCTTGGCGAGGCCATGCGCAAATCCATGGGAGGTGGCGCGAATTTCGTGGTCGAGAATGCGGCCGGTGCCGGCGGCACGATCGGCGCCACCAAGGTCGCCCGCGCGGCGCCCGACGGGCATACCTTGTTGCTGTTCCATATCGGCATGGCGGCCACGCCGGCGCTGTACAAGAAGATCGCCTACAAGCCGCTGGAGGACTTCGAGTTCCTGGGCATGGTCAACGAGGTGCCGATGACGCTGATCGGCAAGCCACAGCTGCCAGCCAATACCTACCGCGACTTCGAAAATTACATCCGCACCAATGCCGGCAAGCTCAATATCGCACATGCCGGCCTGGGTTCTGCGTCGCACCTGTGCAGCCTGATGTGGCAGTCGGCGGTGAAAGCCAAGGAGGCGATGACGACGATCCCTTATGGCGGTACCGGTCCGGCCATGAACGCGCTGGTCGGCGGTCAGGTCGACCTGATGTGCGACCAGACCACCAACACGACCGGGCAGATCGAAGCCGGCCGCGTCAAGGCGTTTGCGGTGACCACTGCCAAGCCCTTGTCCAAACACAAGCTGCTCAAGGACTATCCGAGCTTGCAGGAAATGGGCCTCAAGGGTTTCGACCTGACGGTCTGGCATGGGCTGTACGCCCCCAAGGGCACGCCGCCAGACGTGCTCAAGGCGCTGAATGAGGGGCTGAAGAAAGCGCTCAAGGATCCCGATTTCATCAAGAAGCAGGAAGCCCTGGGAGCACTGGTCGTCACCGACGGCAGGCTCGAGCCCGCGGCGCACAAGGCATTCGTGGCCGCCGAAATGGCCAAGCTCAAGCCGGTCATCGACGCGGCAGGGCAATTTGCCGACTGACGAGGGGGCCTGGGGGCCGCGGCTGCGGGTGGTGGACTCGATCACCGCGAGTTCGGGCCAGCCGATGCCGGCTGCCTGGCGGTCTGCGGCTCGCACGGCGGAGCCAGTTCGAATCGTCAGGCGTTAGCGGCGCCGCAACGGTTTGCCATGTTCAACGATGCCGGCGTTGGCTCGACCAGGCGGGCCTGATGGCGCTGGGAGCAGCGGCCGGCCAGACCCGTCGCGCAAGGTTTCAAACTCCCCAGACGATTTCCTCGTCGGCTTTTTGGCAGCGCCGGAGCATGTCGATGAACGGGGCGGCGCGTTGGTGCAAGGTCACCCGGTCAGCCGCCTGCGGGTCGTCTTTTTCGTCCGCAGCAACGTCTGGATGCTCCGCTCGCCCGGGACGGCCGCGTTCAATCGCCTGTTCGAGTGCGGCAATGGCCGCCGGTATCTGCTCGGGCAGGATGATGCCCTTGGCCGCCGGATCCTTGCCGATGATGCGCAGGATCTGCTCGCCATTGGCCTGCAACATGATCACGTCGCCCGTGACCTTCGATTTGAACTTGTACAACATGGATGAAAAAGTGCTTCCATTTAGTGTGCGCCGATCGGATGGGATACCCGGTGCGGGCCTGCGTCAAGGGTACATGTATTTGCGGGTGAACGGATAACCGCACCGCGCGCCCCGCAGATGACCGAAGTCGTCATCCGGCGCCGGCTTGGCTGCCAGCATCTGGTGCAGGGACACCCAGCCGCGCTCGAAACTCATCGCGCTGCCGGCCAGGTAGAGCCGGTAGGCGCGCAACACCCGTTCGGCCTGCGCCGGCACGACGCTGCCGTTCGAGCGCAAGGCCACCAGTGCCTGTCCCAGTTGGCTCTCCAGCCCGTCGGACCAGGCCCACAAGGTGCGCGCATAGTGTGGCCGCAGGTTCTCGGTATCCAGCATCTCCAGGCCGGCGACAGCGCCTTCGCGCAGCAACTGGCTCACATGCAGCAACTCGCCGCCGGGAAAGATGTATTTCTCGATGAAGTCGCCGATGCCCGCGCCCAGTTGCCCGGACTGCGGGTCGGCCGTGGTGATTCCGTGGTTGAGCACCAGACCGCCCGGCGCCAGCAGCGTGGAGATCTTGTGGAAATAGGCGCCCAGATTCGCCTGCCCCACATGTTCGATCATGCCGACCGAAGCGATCTTCTCGAACGGCTGCGAGGCGGCAAGGTCGCGGTAGTCGCACAGCAGCATCCGAACCCGAGACTCCAGGCCCTTGTCGCGGATCAGCTTCGAGACGTGGGCATGCTGGTTTTTCGACAGCGTGATGCCGGTGGCATCGACGCCATAGTGTTCGGCCGCCCATAGCAGCAGCCCGCCCCAGCCGGCGCCGATGTCCAGGAAACGCTCGCCGGGGCGCAGCATCAGCTTACGGCAGATGTGGTCCAGCTTGGCTTCCTGGGCCTGCGCCAGCGTCAACGACGGCTGCGCAAAA
>CAZADK010000427.1:0-4419 GCA_964483855.1 uncultured Rhodoferax sp. | reverse complement strand
TCTGCGGATAGTGCACGATGTATTTGGTCTTGTTACTCGGCCAGGAGACGTCCTGCTGGCCCGGCGCCAGCGGCGCACCGACCGAATGCACGCACGGCACGAATGCGCCGTCTTCGCCCAGCACGTCGTGGACCGCACGGCCCATGCGCGTCATGATCTTCATGTTGACGACGACATACGCGCTGTCGGACAACTCGATGCCGATGTGTGCGATATGCGAGCCGATCGGGCCCATCGAGAACGGCACCACATACATGGTGCGGCCGCGCATGCAGCCGGCAAACAGGCCCGGCGTGCCGTCGGCCTGCCCGTGTTGCAACACGGCGCGCATCTGCTCCGGCGCCATCCAGTTGTTGGTCGGGCCGGCCTCCTGCTGGGTCGGCGCGCAGATGAAGGTGCGGTCCTCGACCCGCGCCACGTCGCTCGGGTCGGACCAGGCCAGGTAGGAATCGGGCCGCTTGACCGGATTGAGCTTGCGCAAGGTGCCGGCATCCACCAGTTGCTGGCACATGCCTTCGTACTCCGCGTCGGAACCGTCGCACCAGACCACCTTGTCGGGCAAGGTCAACGAGGCGATCTGGGCAACCCAGGCAATCAAGGCCTTGTTCTTCACATACGGGGGTGGCTCAAGCACCACCGCCGGCTCGGCACGTGTATTCATAGAAAACTCCAGAGATAAGGAACCCGCTTTTTCAAAGCGCGCAGGTCGATGGCCGCGGGCCAATCGGCACTCACTTTGAAAAGGCGGCTCGTTCGATGGAGGCGACGTATGGATGAGTCACCCCGTGCGGGGCTGGGTGCGCATGCGGGTCACGCACGCGCCGACACCCTCGCACGGCTAAAAAGGGCCGTCCTTGGTAGGCGGCCCCTGCATCAATTCTATGAATCCAAACCGGGTTCAGCGGGAATCGGGAGGCAAACATCATGCAAAGCATGCATCAGGTTATGCATGGCACACGAACGAACGCGCCGAGGCAGAGATGCAGTGTGAACCTGCCTCAACGCCGAAAAATATTTCCGTCGCTCGGCCGTCAGGCCAGGAACACGGCGATGAATGCCAGCAGGAAGATCAGCACACCGCCAGCAAGCGGCAGCACCAGCGGCATCAGAGGCACGATCTTGTCGACCGGGTCGTCGGGCGGCGTGTCATGCGGGGTGGGGCTTGCGGACATGGCTTTCCTTGTTGTCGTTTGCGCGAGAGAAGGCTTGATCTTATCCCCATCAACCAGCCGCCTGGCGATGGCCCCGTGGCAGCCGGGCCGATTCGGTCAGGCCGCGGCCCATGTTGCAGCAAAGACCGGGTCATCGATACAACGGCAGGCCAGCGATGCGCCCCTCGATCTTGGCCATCATCGCCTGGTAACCCGGTTCGCCTACACCGCCGAAGCGGCGCGTGAATTCGGCCTTGGACAAAAACTCGGGCAGATCGCGCACATCGGGTATCAGGTCGGGCTCGCGCAAGCCATTGGCAACCACCCGTTCGATACGTCCGAACGCGGGCATCCCCGATACCGCCAGTTCGCCAAACCGGGTCCCGGCGCGGTCAGCTGCGATATCGTTGAACGAAAACCCGCTGCCGCCGCGCGCGTCGTCGAGTTCCTTGTACAGCCCCACCACGTCCGACAGCGGGCTGCCGGCGGTGGCGGCCAGCGCCGCCGATATCGTGAAATGCCGCGGGAAGTCGACCCGGTCCTGCAGCGTCACCAGATGGCGCTGCGCCACTGGCCAGTCGCGCGCCGCCGGCACCAGCGCCGCCAGGCCTTTGCCGTTGACGTAGAACGCCAGCACGATCAACGCGGCGCGGCTCTCGGCCACTGGGTCGCCCTGGGCCGACCGCTGCACCGCCAGCTGCATCAGCGGGCCGAGTAACTGCTCCATGCGCACGATCCGCAGCACGCCGACTTGACCGGTCAACTGCGCCAGCCGTTCCTGATAGGTGCGCCAGCGCTCCTGCTCCTGCGGCCCGACCAGCGCCGCCTTGAGCTGCCCTGGCACCGCATCGCTCCACTCGAAATGCACGGTCAGAAATCCGTTGCGCGAACGTACCTGCTTGACCACGTCTGCCGCCGCATTGAACTGCGCGCTGGCCTGCATCCGCGCCATGCCGATGTCGATCAACCAGTTGCACAGGAACGCCGGTACCGGCACCGAGCCCAGGCGCAGGTGCTCGAAACGTGGCAACGTCGCGGTCTCGCGCAGCGCCGCATCCACGTTGATGAAGCGCCCGAGCGGATTGGCCGGCAACGCCAGACTGGCGCGCACGGTGGCCCGGCCATTTTGCAACACGATCTGGCTGGCTCCACCAAGGTACCGGTTGGCCAGATAGTTGGCCGCCAGGTCGAGGTCCTCTTGCGACACCACGATCGTACGCAACACCCCTGCACGCATGCGCCGCGGATCGTTGCGCGCGAGCAACCAGCGCGCGCGTTCCACATGGGCGGGAGTCAGCGCCGCCTGGCCGGTGACCGCCGCTGTGTCATCGATCGCAACGAACAGCGCGGCCAGCAGCACCAGCGGGGTGGCCAGCAGCACCAGCAATAGCAGGCGCAGCACGGCGCGCATCACGGCTGACCGCCGCACGCAGATACCACCCAACCGCCGGTTGTCGCGAAGCTACAACAGTGCATAGGTGGTCGTGGCCCGGCACACGCTGCGCCCATCGTTCGCGCCGCGGATGTCGATCTCGCCGAATGCCAGCGACTTGCCGACGCGGATCAGGCGCGACTCGATCACGCCGTCCTGACCGGCCAGCGGTTTGAGGAAACTGGTGCTCATCTGCACCGTCGTGCACGGCTTGAACGCACCCCAATGCTGCATCAGCGCCAACACCATGCAGGTATCGGCGGCCGCCATCATCGCCTGGCCGCAGACCATGCCGCCCTCCCGCGCCAGAGGCGGCTGCAGCGGCAAGCGCACCCGCACGCCCTGGCCGTCGGCCTGTTCGACGATCAGCCCCAGGGCCTGCACCCAAGGCGCGAAATAGATGGCCAGCGCGGCCTGCAACTGAGCAATGTCCATAAGCGACAGCTTAGCGGAATCGCCGTGGCCGTGCGACGTTCCCTTGGCAACGGGTTTGCCGAACGGCCCCGGAGCGGGTGGCGGCACCGATTCCCTTATTTGGCGCCGGGTCTTCCATCGACTGGCGGACTGGGTTATGGTCATTGCCACGCACGAAGGTGTCGGAGACGTCGATGGCAAAACGTTTGGTGACCGATCACTCCAACCGGATGGTCCTTCCATCGCCGGGGCTCAAGGACGCGCCGGTGCTGGACCTGATGTGTTCGCATTTCGTGTTGACGCTCGCCGCGCGGCGCGGGTCGAACTTCAATGTCCGACGCGACCTCAACAGCGTCGTGGCGCTGGCCGGCCGTCACCTGGTGTGGCCGATGCCGGTGCTCGGCCGTGTGCGCGAGTTCCTCGGACGACGCTGTGTCGGCAACGACTACTGGCAAGGGCACGAAAACTTGCGCGACGCCGAATTCCTTTCCCGCTACGGTGTCTGGCGCGGGCCCTATGAAGAGGGCACATTGTTCTTCTATCTTGACGAATACGCCAAGGACCAACCCAAGGACCTGATCTCGCTGCTGTCGGTCACCGGCGACTGGCTGACCCAAAGCCTGAAGAAGCAATCGACACTGGTCGAAAAGAATATCGATGCGCTGGCCGGACTGCTGCAACTCAACAAGGCCGAACGCGCCCTTCTGCTGTATGGCACGCTGGCGCGCTACCAGCGCGATCTGCGCAGCATCCTGGTGGAGTTCAAGGTCAGCAACGCGCCCGAGGCCTATGCCGCGATTGCGGAATTGGCACAGGTCAATGCCAGCGAGGTCGGCGAGGCGCTGCGCGCCGGATCGCGCCTGGAGCGTATCGGCCTGATCGAGAACCTGATCTCCGAACACAACATCACCGACCTGGCCGACCTGATGAAGGTCAGCGAAAAATTGCCGCCGGTACTGATGCGCGAATACCGCGACCGCGCCGAACTGATGGCGGTGTTCACGCGACCCTCGAGCAAGAGTGCACTGTCGACCGCCGATTTCCGGTTCGTGCAGGACGATACCGAGGTGTTGTGCGCGTTGCTGGGCAATGCCGTCGCGCGCAGGGAAATCGGCGTCAACGTGCTGCTGTACGGGCCGCCGGGCACCGGCAAGACGGAGCTGGCCAGGGTGGTGGCCCAGGCTGCCGGGCTTGAGCTGTTCGAAGTCGAATACGCCGACCGCGACGGCAACTCGCTCAGCGGGCGTGACCGCTACCGCTCATTGCAGATTGCCCAGGTTTTCCTCAAGGGCAGCGAAAACGCCGCCTTGTTGTTCGACGAGGTCGAGGACGTGTTCCCACCGATCTCCAGCGAGGCGGCGCAACTGCTGGCGCGCGCCGAGCAGGTGGCGGCGCCTAGCAACGGCAGCGTCAGCGGCAAGG
>CAZADK010000426.1:0-4419 GCA_964483855.1 uncultured Rhodoferax sp. | reverse complement strand
GCTTACGAGGCCGCAGAATCGATCATTTGCAATCGGCATGGAAGAAAGCTTCCAGTGGGTGTGATCGGCCCGAATGAAGCATCGGATGCTGAACTGGCAAGCGCCCATGCGGTCGGGGCAGCGATTGCAAAGCTTGGGCTGCCCATGATTTGCGGCGGGCGCGGCGGGGCCATGGCCGCAGCGTCGCAAGGTCACGCAGAGGCAGGCGGCACGGTGATCGGTATCCTGCCGTCGGGCGATTGGTCGACCGCCAACCCCCATGTGGCGATCCCGATCGCGACAGGCTTGGGCGAAGCCCGCAATGTCATCATCGCCAGCGCGTGCTTTGCCCTGATCGCGGTCGGCGGCGGTCACGGCACTCTGTCTGAGATGGCATTGGGATTGAAACTCGAGCGCCTTGTCATCGCAATGCCCTGCGCCCAACTGATTTCAGGAGCCCTGAGCTGCGGCACAGTGAATGAGGCGATGGAAGCAGTCGCCGCGCGCTATCTTGGGTTGGATGCATGAGCGCCGCGGCCATTGGATTTGCCGGTCACCGCACCGGCGTTGGGAGCAGCACGCTCGCGCTGTACGCGCTGTACCTGTGTGTGCCGATTGCGCTGATCGTCATCGGGTCATTTGGCAGCGTCTGGAGCAATACGCTGCTGCCCTCCGGTTTCACCATGCGCTGGTACGGGCAGCTTTGGCATGATCCAACATTCCAGAGGGCGTTCCTGACAAGCCTGTGGGTGTGCATCTCCACGGTTATCGGATGCGTCGTGCTCGGTGTTCCGCTGGCCTATGTGGTCGCGACAACCCGCAATCCGGTCTTTGGCCTGGTGGCGCGCGTTTTGTACCTCATGCCCGTTGCGGCGCCGGCTGTCGTGCTCGGCTTTGGATACATCCTCGCGTTCTCCAGCGAGAGCCTTCCCTTTCTGGGGGCAGGATGGCTGACCGTCGCGGCGCATATCGTGATCTGCCTGCCATACATGCTGAGCACGCTTGTCGCTGATTTGCGGCTGCAAGGCATCGAGGCGCTGGAGCAGGCGGCTGAATCACTGGGTGCGCCTTTTCACCGTCGTCTGATCGACATCGTCTTGCCGGGCCTGGTCCACAGCATTGCCGCCGGAGCCATTCTCGTGGCGACGCTGTCCATCGGTGAGTTCCAGCTCACCAATCTCATTGCCGGTTTCCTGCACCGCACTTACCCGATCGTGCTGTTGCAGGCATTTTATGGAGCAACCGGCTTTGCCTGCGCCGCCACGGTGATCCTTTTGCTTCTAGCCCTGCTGGCGGCCTGCGCCGGGTCGTGGGCCGCGCGCGGAACAACGGGAACGGCGGGGACCACGCCATGACCATCGCCATCCGCAACGCGAGTTTCACCTATGCTGGTTCCGGAAACGGCGGCGTCCGCGATATTTCGCTCACCATCAATGAGGGCGAGTTGCTGGCCGTGATCGGCCCGTCCGGTTGTGGCAAATCGACCGCACTTAAATTGATCGCGGGTTTCCTGCTGCCACAAACGGGGCAGATCCTGATCAATGGCCAGGACGCGACTGCGATTGCGCCACGCCAGCGCAACCTTGGCGTCGTGTTCCAGAATTATTCGCTCTTTCCGCACATGACGGTGGCCGGGAACATCGCCTATCCGCTGAAGCTGCGCGGTATGTCCCGGACAGAAATCGGCGAGCGGGTCGGCCAGGTGCTCGTGGCGGTTAGCCTGTCTGCAATGGCGGAGCGTTTTCCGAAGGCCCTGTCCGGCGGCCAGCAGCAGCGCGTGGCGTTGGCACGTGCATTGGTGTTTCGCCCGCAGGCACTGCTGCTGGACGAGCCTCTTTCAGCACTGGATGCAAACCTTCGCCTTGAAATGCGTGACGAAATCATCCGCCTTCAGCGGCTTTATGGCATCGCCACGCTGCACATCACACACGACCAGGAGGAGGCCATGTCAATGGCCGACCGGGTGGCGGTAATGCATGAGGGGCGCATCCTGCAGGTCGGCCCCCCACGCGATGTCTACGACAAGCCCGCCAATCACATCGTTGCGGCCTTCGTTGGCCAGTCAAACCTCATGGACGCCGTGGTGCTCGACGCAACCCGGGTCCGCACGGCGCTGGGCGATCTGGAAGTTGCCGACAGTGTCTTCGCACCAGGGCAGGCCGCAACGGTGGTGATCCGTCCCGAGCGCATTCAACCATGCGATTCGGCGGTCAGCGGGAACACATTCTTCGGCGTGATCACCATAGACCGCTTTCTCGGTGCGGTCCGGCGCTTTGATTTCAAGACATCCGGTGGCCAGACGCTGAAGGTCGAGACCGGGCGGAGCGGACCATGCAACGCCATCCATATCCCGCCAGATGCGGTGCAGGTCATCGCAGCCGGCGCTCCGAAAACTTACAAGATCGCCGACACAGGCGCCCATTCCGTGTAATCCACCATCCCTAACCAAAAGGACTCTCATCATGACCATTGACCGCCGCCACCTGCTCAGCGCCATGGGCGTCGCCGCGCTGTTGCCATCCACCATCCCGGCCTGGGCCCAGACACCCGCCCTGCAGACCGTTACCGACACGCCGGAACTCTATGCCGGAGAAAAGGCGCTGTATGAGGCCGCGCTCAAGGAGGGCATGGTAATTTCCAACAACACCGGCCCGACCTGGGCCAATTGGGCTGCCCTTTTCCGCGTCTTCGGCCAGCGCTATCCGAACATCAACCTGGTCTACAACGATGTCGGCTCGGGTGTGGCGGTGAATGCGCTGGACCGTACCAAGGCGCGGCCGCAGGTCGACACGATCTACTATTTCGGTGCCAATGGGGTTGATGCGCAGAAGCGTGGCCTGCTGGCTCCCTTCAAGCCCACCAACTTCGACAAGCTTTCGGAACTGGCACGCCACCCCGATGGCGAGTGGTTCACCATCCACCAGCTTGAGATCGTTTTCATCGTCAACAAGAAGCTGGTGAAGAACGTGCCGCGTTCCTTCGCCGACCTTCTCAAGCCTGAGTACAAGGGCAATATCGTCTATCTCGATCCGCGCTCGACCGGTGTCGGCCAGGTTCTGACCTGGGCCGCCAATTTTGCCCAGGGCGGCACCTACGCCAATTTGGATCCTGGCCTCAAGTACATCGAGCAATTGCACAAGAGCGGCAATGTTCTGCGCGTTGTCGGGACCACGCCCTATGCCCAGTTCATCAAGGGCGAGATTCCGATCTGGATCAACTTCGTCAATGACGGTCTGCGGGCGAAATTCACGGACGGGATGGGCGATGATGTCGAGGTGGTGTCGCCGTCAGAAGGCACAGTCGCTGCGCCCTATACGATGAGCCTCGTCAAGGGCGGGCCAAACCCGAATGCCGCCAAGCTGTGGCTTAACTTCATCATGTCGGTGCGCGGGCAGCAGCTCTTTGCCGAGGGTTTTGTGACTCCCTCCGTTGCAGGCGTCGTCATTCCGGATTCGGTGAAGGCACGGCTGGTGTCGCATTCCAGGAGCACCTTGCTGGATCTTGGCCAATCGGCAGCGCAGTTGCAGGCCTTGCAACAGGGTTGGGCAAAGTCGGCCCTGTGACACTGAAAACATTGACCTCCATCAGGTCTCTGACCCTGGTCCGGGCGTCGCTGGCGGCGCCCGGACTGGTGGTGATCGGACTGTTTTTCCTGGCTCCGCTGGCCTGGGTCGGCGCTGAGGCGCTGGTCGGCGGGGGCAAGGGATTTGCGACGCTGTTCGCATCGCGCCAATTCTGGAGCGGCCTGCTGAATTCACTGGTGCTTGGACTACTCGCGGCCGCCATTTCATTGGCCGTGGGCATGGCTGTTTCGCTGCGGCTGGCGAGCATGGGTTCACGATCCCGCCTGGCATGGCAGTTTTTGATTGCCCTGCCGCTGACATTTTCGGGCCTGATTGTGGCCTATGGCTTTATTCTGGCTTTCGGGAGGGCCGGATTCATTACGCTCTCACTTGAGGCGGCCATTGGCATCAATCCCGTCGCCTTCTCGCAGATGATCTACTCGCCCTATGGGCTAGCGCTGGTCTACTCTTACTACCTGATTCCGCGCGTCGTGATGATGCTGACACCCGTCCTCATCAATTTCGACATGGGCCAACTGGCGGCAGCCGAAACGCTCGGTGCAACCCGGGTCCAGACCCTGCGCGATATTCTGTTGCCGCAGGTTGCGGCTCCAATGATCTCGGCTTTTTGCCTGGTCGCCGCCGTTGCCATCGGCGCGTATGGCACGGCGCTCGCGCTGGTCGGCACGCAGGTGAACATCCTGCCGCTGCAACTCTTCACCATGGTCTCCGATGCCGGGGCAGATTTCGCCGTCACGGCCAGCCTTGGATTGGTGCTTGTAGCAATTTGCACGTCCGTCATGGCGATCGGCGAATGGGGGAATGCACGACAGCAGCGAATAGGATTTTCAAACGCCATCGGACAGCCCAAGAATGG
>CAZADK010000425.1:0-4428 GCA_964483855.1 uncultured Rhodoferax sp. | reverse complement strand
GGGGGCCCAGCTGGGACGAGGCGAGCGACAGCGCCACCAGCGTCATCGAGAACACAGTCCCGGCGATGGCGATCATCGACCCGGCCACAGTGCCCAGCAGCAGGCTTGCACCTTCGGCGCCGCCAGAATAGATCCAGCCCAGGCGCTGCAGCCAGTCCTCGGCGATGGTCTTGTCAAGCTCGACGGCAGATACTGCCAGTGCCACTGCCAGGCACGCCATGACCGCCGGCACGAACCAGAAACTGGACCGAAGGCGATCCCAGTACTTCAGCAGCAGTGCTTTCAAGGAACCTCACTTCAGCGTGGGCGCCTCGAACGAGGCATCCAAGCCGGCGTTAATCAATCGGTGCAGCGTACCGTCTCGAATCGTCGCACGCTGTTCGATACCGCACAGAGGGCCGACGACACCACACGGTGGATCTCGGATCGAAGATGGAGTTGCCGTGTGCGACAACGCAACGGCGTGCGCCGCCACGCCAGAGAAGATGGCGTCTGACTAACCTTGTCCGCCGGCCCTGGGCGCTCTCAGACAAGAGTGCTTACTGGATTGCATTGGATGCTTCGGTGAGTTCCCGGGGGTTCGGGAGCAGTTCCACGCCAACCCCGCGGTAACCACGGTATCTGCACTCCTGATCGAATATGGGTTGACCGCTGAGGCGAAATCGCGGCACCAAACCGGCAGCACTGACACAGTGGAGAACATAATCAAGGAAGGGCTGATGTGACTCGATCTTGGCACGCAGAATCTGACACTCCGCTTCGTTCCATCCTTCGTCCACCGCGCCCTGTGCATCACCGTGCTGTGGCATTGCCAAGGCGGCGAGTAACGGTGGGATCAGCCCCGAGACCACGGTGAACTCGCCTCGTTCGTCTTGTTCCCAGTACCAGTCCGACGCCAACTCGGTCAGGTTGCGAAAGCGGGCTTCGCTTGCACGCAGTTCCGCGGTTTGGTCGCTAACCGTCTGCTCCAGCACCCTGTTGTGTTCCTCCAGCTTGCGATGCAGCAACTGCACTTCGAGCGTGTTGCGGACACGCGTCTTCAGTTCCACCACGTCAAAGGGCCTGCTGATGAAGTCCCTGGCCCCAAACTGCAGTGCGCGAAGCTTGTGGCTCGGCTGCGCCGTGATCACGATCACTGGGAGGACAGATTCGGGCCGGGCGGCGCGCAGGCCGTCCATCACGGCAAATCCGTCCATGCCGGGCATCTGCAGATCAAGCAGTATCAGGTCATAGTCGTGGCTGCGGTGCAGCGAGCAAACCTCGGTGGACACCATGGTGGAGGAGATCTGCGTATAGCCCTCCTCGGCCAGCAAGCGACTGAGCAAGAGCACATTGGCCTCCAGGTCGTCAACAATCAGGATCTTTGCTGAGAGATTCATGAGCGGAAGGTTCATCGGTTGCCTCGGAGTTGTTTGCAACGATCGTCAGGTGACACGACGCCGTTTACCGCGGGCTTGCGGACAACTTGCCTTTGCGAGCCAGGCCCGGCCGGGCGTATCGGGCCACATGTTACGCGGTTTGGCTTGCTGCATCTGTGCGGTACCACACACAAGCCCGTCTTTTGCGGGCGCCATGGACGGCGCGACACTTTCGTCGAATGGCCGTTCGGGGCGACCGCCAGCGATGTATGCTACGTCCGATAACGAACATGCACTCCACTTGAGTCCACTTGCCGAAGCCGCAGCAACCGTCTGGCCCATCCGCCAGCTGCTTCGCGGGCAAACCCACCAAGCCCACGAACAACTGGAGCGCGTTGCGCTGTTGACGGAGTTGGCCAGCGGAGGCATCACACTGCCGCGCTACCGGCAGTATCTGCAGCGCATGCAATCGTTTCACGCAGCACTGGACAGGTCGTTGGTCGGGCGACTGCCTGCAGCCTATGCGGGCGAGCGCCTGGACCAGAGCGCGCGCTTGGCCTGCGACCTGCAGGCCCTTGACGCTGACGCGATACCCGCGCCGCGCTCGTTGTGCCAGGCGGTCGATGCCCTCACGCCCGACCCCGCCGCCATCTGGGGGGTGCTCTATGTCCTGGAAGGCGCCAGACTGGGTTCGCAGGTACTGCTCAGGCGCAATGCCGCGAACCCTGCGGTGCGCCGGTCCCACGCCTTCATCGAGGGCGACGGACCGCGCACCGGATCGTGCTGGCGAGAATTCTGCGGCATGTTGGAGCAGGATGCGGCCAACCATGACCTGCAATCGTTGACGGTCGCCGCGACGAATACCTTTGTCTTGTTGGGCGAATGGCTCGAGGATTCCCCATGACTGAACTGTTGCCCCCCGTTGGCGCTGCCGCCACGCCCGTGCTCGATGTCGACGCGTGTGCGCGTGAGCCGATCCACATTCCGGGCGCCATCCAGCCTCAGGGCGCGCTGCTGGCATGCGACCAGAAGAACTTTACGGTGTTGTCGGCCAGCGCCAACGCGGAGCGTTTCCTCGGCCTGGCTCCGGCGCAACTGACGGGTCGGCGGCTGGCATCGGTGTTCGACCCTCAAAGTGCGGCCGGCATCCGCAGCGCGCTCAACGACGCCGTCGTGCGGCCCCACATGCCCAGCCTGATCGAATTGCGCATGCACGACGGCAGCGTGCGGTCGGCCAATGTCCACGCCTACCTGGGGGTGGTCTACATCGAGGTCGGCGCGGCGACGGACTCCCAGGTCCAGACGTTGTACGCGGCGTTGCAGAACACCTACCCGGTGCTGGGCAGCATGACACAAGCCGACTCGCTCGAATCGATGCTCAGCATTGCGGCAGGCTACGTGAAACTGGTCTCCGGGCTGGACCGGGTCATGGCCTACCGCTTCGACGAGCACTGGAATGGCGAGGTCATCGAGGAACAGTGCAGCCGCGCCGATCTGCCGTTGTACTTCGGGCTGCGGTTTCCGGCCAGCGACATTCCGGCCCAGGCGCGGGCCCTCTACCGCACCAGCATGGTCCGATACATCGCAGACGTGTCGTACGCGCGGGTGCCGCTGGAGCCACTGTTCAACCCGCAAGACCAACGGCCGTTCGACCTCAGTTACTGCACGCTGCGCAGTGTTTCCCCGATCCACCTCCAGTACCTGAAGAACATGGGCGTGAGCTCCACGCTGTTGCTTTCCCTTGTCGTCGATGGCGAGTTGTGGGGTCTGATCTCCTGCCACCACCACGACACTCCGACGGCGCTGACCCTGGTGCAGCGGCAGGTCTGCGGCATGGTGGCGCTGGTGGCCGGCGCCATGATCAAGTCGCTTCAGGACCAGCAGCGTAGCCGGCAGCGCGCGCGCCAGGCCAAGGCCCAGTCCGCCATCATCGAGGCCTTCAACGTACCCGGCCGCTCCGTCGAAGCCGCGCTGAGGTCCGCCAGTGTCGATTTGACCCGGCTGTTGAACGCGACGGGCGGCGTCTTGTGGCTGGGCGACCAGGTGCTGCCTTTCGGGCACGTGCCGCACGCCAGCTTGCTGGTTGGCGTGCTGGCCCAGGCGCGCGAAGCGCTGGTCCGCATGCCTGAGCTGGCCTGGCAACGCATCGACCTGGCCGAGGCGAGCTTCGGTACCCCGGTTCTCGGCGGGGCGCTGGCCATCGCGCTGGATCCCAGGGCCTCCGATGGCCTGCTGTGGCTACGGCCCGAGTTACGTCAGGTTGTGCTGTGGGGGGGCGACCCGGACAAGCCGGTCCTCGAGACACGCGGCCCGGATGGCGGCATCACGCTCAGCCCACGGCAGTCGTTCGAGACCTGGAAGCAGACCATCCAGGGTGAATGCGCGCCATGGCGGCGCGAAGACCTCGAAGCCGCGCTTTCGCTGCGTTCGCTCGGGCACGTGCTCGATACCCAGCGTGCCCACGAGCAATTGCGCGCCAGCGAGGACAAGTTCAGGAGCCTGACGGCGCTGTCATCCGACGCCTACTGGGAAACCGACGGCGAGCATTGCGTCAAGGCGGTGGCTGACACGCGACTCGGAGCATTGGCGGCGCGCCTGCCGCCGATCGGCCAGCCCCTGGCATCGGCCTTCATACCCGATGCCGTCGATGCACGGCCGCTGCGCCAGACGCTCGAGCGGCTCGACACGATCCGCGACCTCGAATGTCACGCCGTGCTGCCCGATGGCAGCCACTGGCCGCTGGTGCTCAACGCCGAACCGGTACACGACGACCGGGGTGCTTTCGTGGGTTACCGCGGAACATTATCGGACGCCTCGGCCCGGTGGGCCGCGGCGGCGGCACGCGCCGAGCGCGATGCCGCCGAGCAGGCCAACGTGGCAAAGACGCTGTTCCTGTCCCATATGAGCCACGAATTGCGAACGCCGCTGGCGGCGGTGTTGGGATACGCCCAGATGCTCGAGCTGTCCGAAACGCGTTTGCTGGACGCCACCCAGCGCGCGTGGGTCAGAGACGTGCTCAAGGCGGGCAATCATCTGCAGCAGGTGGTCGAAGAACTGATGGATCTGTCGC
>CAZADK010000424.1:0-4440 GCA_964483855.1 uncultured Rhodoferax sp. | reverse complement strand
CCCTCGGGGGGCCTGGCGAAGCCAGGGCTGGGGGCGCTCATGAAGCGGCCCTTTGGCGCGCAGTGGATGCTGGTGCATAAGTTGTTTTGCTGGGTCGGCGAATGTTTCGTTAATTTGCAGCGTCTGGCGCTCGGGCACGCGGTGGCGACAAGCTCTTGACGCGCTCGCGCTTTCCTTGACGCACCCGTATGTGCCATCGATACTGACCGCGGTCAAGCCAGAACAATCAACAGGAGGTGGCCTCGATGGATAGTCCGCGGTTTCTTTCGTCCCGGGTACGGGAACTTGCCGCTTTTACCGGCGTGCCGACGGCCGCTTCACTTGCGCGAGACCGGCCGAGCGATGCGCCGGTTTTGCTGCACCTCAACGAGTCTGCGTTTCCACCTTCACCGCGTGTGGTGGAGGCGCTTTGCAAGTCGGCGTCCGGCGCAAACCGATACGGCGATCCGCGGCCCGACGATCTCGCCGCGGTCCTGTCGCGACGCACCGGCGTGGCGCCAGCGCTGATCGTCGTGGGCAACGGTTCGGACGAGGTTCTCGGGCTGGTCGCATTAATGGCCCTTGGCCCGGGTGACAGTGCCGTCATGCCGACGCCGTCGTTCCCGCGATACCGCATTGGCACCACCATGATGGGCGCGCAGTCGCGCCTGGTGCGCAACTTGCCCGATGGCCGAAACGACGTGGCTGGCCTGCTCGCAGCCATCGACGCCAGCACCAAGGTGGTATTTGCCTGCACACCCAACAATCCCAGTGGTGCGGCGATGACCCGTGCCGATCTCGATGCGCTGGTCCATGGCGTGCCCGACGACGTGTTGCTGGTGATGGACGAGGCCTATTACGAATTTGACGCCGCGCAGGGCGGCGAGGGCGCGCTGCCGGCACTGCAGTCGCGGCGCGGCCCCTGGTTGTCCACCCGCACCCTGTCCAAGGCCTATGCGATGGCCGGCCTGCGGATCGGTTACGGCCTGGCGAGCAGCGAAGCGCTGGCGCTGGGGCTGGTGCGGGTCAAGCTCAACTTCAACCTCAGCAGCCTGTCGGTCGTCGCGGCAATCGCGGCATTGGACGACGAAGCCTACGCGCAGTCCTGCATGGCACGCACCATTGCAGAACGCGGGCGTGTCGCCGCCGCGTTGCTGGACATGGGTTATCCAACGCTGCCCTCGCGTGCAAACTTCGTATCGTTCGACTACCGCGTCAACTCGGTACCATTGATCGCCGCGCTGGCCCGGCAAGGCGTCTTCATTCGCGAATGGCGCGACCCCGGTTTCGAGACCTACGTGCGCATGACGATAGGCCTGCCCCAGGAGAACGACCGGGCGCTTCACCTGCTGGACGAGGCGATCGCTCAGGCTCGGGCCTGAGCGGCGCGGCGCTGACAGAACACAGTCGCCAGCCCTGAAAGCCGCGGCAGGCCATTTCGCGTTGACATTGCAAGCAGTTGTTCCTTGCGTGCGCTGTCGCACGCTCGTTGCGTCGATTCCTTGATAGTCTTGGCCACCAAAACCATTCAATGGAGCCGAGAATCATGAAAAAAAACCTGACCGTGGCGGCGATCGTGGTCACCGCAACCCTATTCCTTGCCGGCTGCGCCAACGCACCCGAGCAGCGGGCCAGCACGCCAAGTTACCCGGCAGGTTACTCGGCCAACGCGTCGTATTACGGAGTGGTTGACTCGATCGAACTGATTCCTGCCGAGCGTACCTCCAGCAGCCCGGGCGTCGGGGCAATCGTGGGCGGGGTTGTCGGCGGCATTCTCGGCAACCAGGTCGGCGGGGGGACGGGCAAGAGCGTCGCCACGGTGGCTGGTGTGGTGGGCGGTGCGGTCGTGGGCAACCAGGTTGAACAGAGAAATCGGGTGCAGGCCAGCGACTCGTACCAGATTTCGGTGCGGCTCAACAGCGGCAACTACCAGACCTTTCAGCAGGACAACATTGCAGGCCTGCGCCCCGGTAGCCGCGTGCGCGTCGATAACGGGCGCCTGTATTCCTATTGAATGCCCCCAGCCCCGGCTTCGTCAGGCCAACCGAGGGGGTGCGAGGAAACTTGGGAGCGGCCCGGCGTTTCCTCCTGAGAGGCCTGATATCGTCTTGCCGTTGTCCCTCGTCTGGCTGACGCCTGGTCAGTGGTAGTTGCGATGGTGCGTGCCTGAATCTTGCGCTCTGGTCTGACCCAGATCAAGTCGCGGTCGGGGCAAAACCCTACCATGGGCCCAATGCATCGCATCGCCATGACACCAATCAAGACCCCTCGACTCAGGCGCCGCATCGCCTCGGTCATGCTGGTGCTGTGGGTGTTCGTGTTGGGCGCCGCATGGGCGAATGCTTGTCTCTTGCAAGACCGCGCGACGCATTCTGATTCATCGACGGTTGCCACCGCAGGACCGCCTGCAGTGTCTTCGGGTCACGTCGGTATTGAGCCCGGCCACGCGCAAGGCCAGTCGCCAGGCGAGGCGGCTTGTCTCAAGGTGTGCGACGACGCGTCGCAGGGCATCGTCCAATGGCAGCCGAACACGGGACTGCCCGACACGCCCATGTTGCCACCTTTCGCGGTGCGCTGGTCGGCGTCGTTCGCTGCGCTCGATGCGCGGCAACCTGTGCGCATCGAACACCCCGCGCGCCCCGACCTGCCGCTGCGAACCCGCTACGTGCGGTTGGCGCTATAACCTCTGCCGGCTGACGACTCGGGAGCCTCGCGCTCCATGTGGTCTACGTCGGCCCACCCATTCGACTTGGCTCTGTACCGCGAGGTACGCAGCGCAAGTTCGGATCTCCACCCTGTGTGTACTGCTCTCAAGGCGCACGTGGAACGGGCTTCTTTCACTTTCCGATTCAACTACCAGGGACTCCAAATGAACTTCGTTCGCACAATCTCGATCTTTTCCGCTGCCGCGGCCACTTCGATGGCCATGTCTACCTGGGCCGCCAGCGACGCGCAGCACGATGGCCATCACCCCCCAACCACGGCGACCGTTCAGGTTGCGCAAGCCACCCCCACCCCGGGAATGGGGAAGGGCATGGGGATGGGGATGGGCGGCATGGCCACCATGCCGGGTTATGCCGACCAGATGAAGGCCATGCAGGCCATGCACGACAAGATGATGGCGGCAAAAACACCGGAGGAGCGCAATGCGCTGATGGCCGAGCAGATGAAACTCATGCATGACGGCATGGGCATGATGGGACGCATGGGTCACGGCGCCATGTCTGGCAAGCCGGGGGACATGGCCGCACGCCAGGGCATGCTGGAGCAGCGCATGGACATGATGCAGTCCATGATGCAGATGATGACGGACCGGATGGCACCGGCCCCGGCAACGAAGTGAAGGGCGCATCGTGAGTCCCGCCTGCGGTTCATCGTCTGCGCCGAATGCAGCAGCAAAGACCTGATCCTCGGGCCCGGGCGACTTTGACATTCTCACGATGTCAAGGTTGATCGGACGTTCAGAGGAAGGCGCCAAACGTGCCAACTAGATGACGAAGGAGAACCCGCGTGAACACGACACACCATGAACACCGCCCCGCAACAGGCGGGTCGCGCGGCTTGAACCGGCCGCTGAAAACCGCCTTGCTGATGGTCGCGTTCGTCGGCGGCTTCTATCTTCTACGGGAACACTGGGGCCATGTCGCGGGCAACTGGATCTACCTGCTACTGCTGGCGTGTCCCCTGATGCACCTGTTTCATGGCCACGGAGGACACGGAGGACACGGCGGTCACGGCGGGCATGGGAATCATGGGGATCATGGCGACCAGCCCGAATCAATCAACATGCGCAAGGAGTAAATCATGGATATGCCTTCCAGGCACACACACGCGGGCCACGATCGTCAAGACCATCATCAGCACGACGTGGCGGCGAAGGCTGGGGACACCTTGAAGGACCCGGTCTGCGGCATGACCGTGACGGCGCAGTCCGCGCACCACGTAAAACATGACGGTCAGCAGTACTACTTCTGCAGCACCAGGTGCCAGGACAAGTTCAGCGCCGAACCGCAGAAGTACATCAAGGGTGTTCGAGACGCCGCGCCAGGTGCGCCAGGTGCGCCAGGTGCGCCAAGTGCGCCAAGTGCGCCTGTGCCGACGCAGGCCGGCACGATCTACACCTGCCCGATGCATCCGGAGATCCGCCAGGACCATCCGGGCAACTGCCCCAAGTGCGGCATGACGCTCGAGCCGGTGCTGCCGACGCTGGACGACGACGAGAACCCGGAGCTGGTTGACTTCACGCGGCGCTTCTGGTGGACCTTGCCGTTCACCGTGGTGGTGACCGTGCTGGCAATGGCCGGCCACCAGTTGGCCCTGTTCCACGGAGACACCCAGAACTGGGTCGAGTTCGTGTTGACCCTGCCCGTTGCGCTGTGGGCCGGATGGCCGTTCTACCAGCGCGGCGTGCAGTCCGTGATCAACCGCAGCCCCAACATGTGGACACTGATCGGCCTGGGC
>CAZADK010000423.1:0-4448 GCA_964483855.1 uncultured Rhodoferax sp. | reverse complement strand
GCTGGGCGGCAACATCGTGCGTGCCCGTCAACTCATGCATGGCAAGACCTCGGTCATCACGACTGCGCAGTCGGGCGTGTTCAGTGGCCTGCCCCGGCAGTTCATCGTCAACCGCTACCACTCGCTGGCGATCGAGCGCGTCAGTTGCCCGCGGGAACTCGAGGTGACCGCGTGGACCGACGATGGCGAGATCATGGGGGTGCGGCATGCCGGTCTGCCAAACGATGCCCGGCTTGAGGGCGTACAGTTCCATCCCGAGTCCATCCTGTCCGAACACGGCCACGCGATACTCGGGAACTTCCTGTCATGACCGGCGTGCCCGTGCGGCACCCGTTCCCGTTTCACGCGCCGCCCCTGGCGGCGGCCACTCTGGAGGCACTGCATGAATCCGACCGTTGACCTGCGCAGCGACACCGTGACCCAACCCACGGCGGCGATGCGCGCAGCGATGATGGCCGCCCCGCTGGGCGACGATGTGTATGGCGAAGACCCCAGCGTCAATGCGCTGCAGGACAAGCTGGCCGACATGCTCGGGTTCGAGGCGGCGTTGTTTGTGGCCACTGGCACCCAGGGCAACCTGTGCGCCATCCTGGGGCACTGCGAGCGCGGTGACGAATACATCGTGGGCCAGATGGCCCACTGCTACCGCTGGGAGGGCGGCGGCGCCGCGGTGTTCGGCAGCGTCCAACCCCAGCCGTTGAACAACCTGCCCGATGGCACGCTGGCGTTGGACGATATCGCCGGCGCGATCAAGCCCGACGACACGCATTTCGCCGTCACACGGCTGCTGGCGCTGGAAAATACCTGGGGTGGCCATGTATTGCCATTCGACTATCTGCAACAAGCCACGGCACTGGCGCGCAAGCGCGGCCTGCTTCGGCATCTCGATGGCGCCCGCCTGTTCAATGCCGCGGTCGCGCAGGCGGCGCGTACCGGCTCGGAACCGCGTACCGAGGCGCGGCGTATCGCGCAATGTTTCGACAGCGTCTCGGTCTGCCTGAGCAAGGGGCTGGGTACACCGACGGGCTCGGTGTTGTGCGGCAGCCGGGCGTTGATCCGGCGGGCGCTGCGCATCCGCAAGATGGCTGGCGGTGGCATGCGCCAGGCCGGTATCCTCGCGGCAGCCGGTATCCATGCGCTGGACCACCATGTGGACCGGATGGCGCAAGATCATGCGCTGGCGCAGAAGCTGGCCCGCGGACTGCAAGGGGTCGCCGGTGTGCAGGTCGAGAGCCCGGATACCAACATCGTTTTCGTGGATCTGGTCGATGGTGTGCGTGAACGGGCCGATGCGCTGATCCCGTTCCTGAAGACACACGGTGTGCTGGCCTCGGGTCTGTACCGGCTGCGTTTCGTCACCCACCTGGACGTGGATGCCGTGGGCGTGCAACGCGCGATCGACGCAATGGCTGCGTTTTGCGCCAATTGAACCGAACCCCGCCTTTTTGAGGAGACACCCCATGCCCACCACGATCCGGATCAGCGCCCAGGAAGCCTTGGTGCGCACCATCGAGCACCGCGAGATCTTCCACGACGAGATGCTGCACGTGGTGCGACAGATCATGAGTGGCGAGATGTCGCCGGTGATGATGGCCGCGCTGATCACCGGCTTGCGCGTCAAGAAAGAAACCATTGGCGAGATCACGGCTGCAGCCCAGGTGATGCGCGAGTTCTCGACCAAGGTACATGTCAGGGACCGGACCCACCTGGTGGACATCGTCGGCACCGGCGGTGATGGCTCGCATACCTTCAACATCTCGACCTGTTCGATGTTCGTTGCCGCAGCGGCAGGCGCCAAGGTGAGCAAACATGGCGGACGCAGCGTCAGCAGCAAGAGCGGCAGTGCCGACGTGATGGAGGCGCTGGGCGTGAACATCAACCTGTCGCCCGACGCAATCGCCCGGTGCATCGAAACGGTCGGTCTGGGTTTCATGTTTGCCCCCAATCACCATCCGGCGATGAAGAACGTGGCTCCAGTGCGCAAGGAACTGGGCGTGCGGACCATCTTCAACCTGCTCGGGCCTCTGACCAATCCGGCCGGTGCGCCCAACATCCTGATGGGTGTGTTCCACCCGGACCTGGTCGGCATCCAGGTGCGTGCCTTGCAACGGCTGGGTGCCGAACACGCTGTCGTGGTGTATGGCCGCGACGGCATGGACGAGGTCAGCTTGGGCGCGGCCACCATGGTTGGCGAGTTGAAGGACGGCGAGATCACCGAATACGAGATCCATCCGGAAGACTTCGGCATGGTGATGGCCAGCAACCGCGCGCTGAAGGTCGACACCGCCGAGGAGTCCAAGGCGATGCTGCTGGGTGTGCTTGACAACCAGCCAGGCGCGCCACGCGACATCGTGATGCTCAATGCCGGTGCTGCGCTGTATGCCGCCAACCTGACCGATTCGATCGACGCCGGAATCGCCAAAGCCCGGGTCGCCATCGAGTCCGGCGCGGCCAAGGCCAAGTTGCAGGAGCTGGTTGCCCTCACCACGGCTGCAGCCTGAGCACCAGCCCGGCGACGCCCGGTCGCCGCGACCGGTTGTGCAAGGCGGGCGTGTCATTTTTCGTCGTTCCTATGCTGGTTTACACGCATTGACCCAGTGTGACGGTTTCATTACCGTCTCTTGACGGTTTGCCGTGTTGCCGGGCTGTTCCGGCGCGCATCCTATGGAGACAATCATGCGTTTGACACCTGTATCCGGTTTGCTGGTTTTGCTGCTGGGCTTTTCGACGGCTTCATCGTTCGCCCAGGGCCGTTTGACGCTGTATTGCAGCTCCGACGCCGCCTGGTGCCAGCAGGCCAAGACCGAGTTCGAGAAGAAGACCGGTATCCAGGTCGACATGACACGCAAGAGTTCTGGCGAAACCTACGCCCAGATCAAGGCCGAGTCGTCCAACCCGAAGGGGGATGTCTGGTGGGGCGGCACCGGCGACCCGCACCTGCAGGCGGCTGAAGAGGGCCTGACGCAGGCTTATGTCTCGCCACTGCGTAGTCAAATTCATGACTGGGCCTATCGTCAGGCGGTCGCGGCCAAAGTGCGAACGGTCGGCATTTATTCGGGCGCCCTCGGTTTTGGTTACAACACCGAACTGCTCAAGAAGCAGGGCCTGCCCGAACCCAAATGCTGGAAAGACCTGATCAAGCCGGTCTACAAGGGCAAGATCCAGGTCGCCAACCCGAATTCGTCCGGCACGGCTTACACCTTGCTTGCTACGCTGGTACAACTGTTTGGCGAGGCTGAAGCATTCAAGTTCCTCAAGGCGATGAACGCCAACGTCAACCAGTACACCAAGTCGGGCTCGGCGCCGATCAAGGCTGCGGGTGCCGGCGAAACGGTCATTGGTATCGTATTCGCCCATGACTCGGTGGCCGTGGCCGAGGCCGGATTCCCTGTCAAGTCTGTGATTCCTTGTGAAGGTACCGGCTACGAGATCGGCTCCATGAGCATCGTGCAGGGCGCGCGCAACCTGGAAAACGCCAAGAAGTTTTATGACTTCGCGCTCGACGCCGAGTTTCAAAGCAAGGCCCAGGACGTCAAGTCGTTCCAGGTGCCCTCGAACAAGGCCGCCAAGACCTCGCCCAAGGCGCCCGACCTCAAGAAGATCAAGCTGATCGACTACGACTTCGTCAAATACGGCTCTTCGGCCGAACGCAAGCGCCTGCTCAAGAAGTGGGACGACGAAATCGGCTCGCTGCCGCGTTGAGCTCACGGGCACCGCTCACCGACAACAAGCGCACCCGTGCAGTCTTCTCGCCTGGACCGCCAGGCAGCCGGCATTGCGCTGTGCGTGGTGCTGGCTGTCGCGGTGCTGCCCTGGTATGCCATCCAGGATGGCTTCTGGAGCACCAGCTGGCTGCGGGACTACCCGTTGTCCGGCGACGCGGCGCCAGCACTGTTCCTGTGGCTGCAGGGGCGCAACCTGTGGTTGCTGCCGGTCGGAGTGCTGGGGCTGGTCGCCCTGCTGGCCGGCTTGCGCGGTTATTCGCAGGCCGCACAGGCCCGGCTGCTGACCGCCGTGGGCTTGGCGGGCATTGCTTACATGCTGGCGCAGGGTTTCTTGTTCGGCCTGCGTGGCTGGAACCTGGCCTGGCTGGCTCAACTCTTTGGCGAAACCGACCAGCGCCAGTTCGGCATGGGTTACGGCGCCATGGTTGCCGGTGCCGCCTTCCTGTTTTTGCTCACCCGGGGGCTGGCACTGCGAGGCCTTGTCTCAGGCGACTCGTTTGTTGCGGGTTCACTTGGCCTGGTGATTGCACTGACGCTGCTGTTCATCGGTTTCCCGGTGTTGCAGATGCTGCTCACTCCCTTCCGCGATGCCGAGGGCAGCTGGGCTTTGACGCCATTCCTCCAGCGTCTGACCGACGACAAGATCTGGCGCGTCGGCTGCTTCTATTCCCGCACCACCTGCGGCGTGGCCTGGAATTCGCTGATACTGGCGATCACCGTTGG
>CAZADK010000422.1:0-4457 GCA_964483855.1 uncultured Rhodoferax sp. | reverse complement strand
CACCGGCACCCTTCCATGCGGCAGGTCGACATGGTGCACCCAGTTCTTGCACATCACGCGCGGAAATCGGATCCAGTTGGCCGAGCCGCGCAGGTGGGTGGCGTTGTTGATCAGCTTGTTGCCGTCCAGGTAGCTGGCGAACAGCCGCTCGCAAAAAGCCACCGCCGCGGCCGGCTCCATGTCCTGGAAGCCGTGCGCCTCCCAGACCTCCTGCGGCGTCTCGACGATGAAGGTCGAGGTCTGGTCATCGAACTTGTAGGCGTGGGCCTGGAACCAGCCGTGTTCGGTCTGCTCGAATGCAAAGGTGAACGCATCGAAGGTCTTGTGCGTGCCCAGCCAGACGAAACGGCATTGCCGCGTGTCGATGTCGGGCTGGTAGACCTGTGCATACCGGGTGCGGATGCGGCTGTTGAGCCCGTCGCAGGCGATCACCAGGTCGGCGCGGTACTCGGTGGCCAGTGCCTGGTCGTCCGACACATCCTTCTCGAACTCCAGCTCCACGCCCACCGCCTGGCAACGATGCTGCAGGATGTTGAGCAGGTGTTTGCGCCCGATGCCGCAAAAGCCATGGCCGCCCGAGCGCACGCTGCGCCCCTTGAAGAACACCTCGATGTCGTCCCAGTGGTTCAGCGCGTCGCCGATCAGCTGCGCGCTTGGCGGATCCGCCAGCGCCAGGTTTTCCAGTGTCTGGTCCGACAGCACGACACCCCAGCCAAAGGTGTCGTAGGGCTTGTTGCGCTCGACCACGACGACCCGGTGGGACGGGTCCTGCAACTTCATCAGCAAGCTGAAATACAAGCCGGCCGGGCCGCCACCAATACACAGGATGTTCATGGCGAAATAGTTTATATCTAAAGAAAATGCTGTCAAGCGCCGATGCAGGCCGATGCAGCCGCCGATGCAAGCCGGCACTGCGGTTGCCACCGGCCAACGGCGCCGGGGTAGGGTACGATACGAGCGAACCGTCGCCCGGATCTGCCTCACCAAGCATCTCGTTCGCCCCACCCATGCCGCTCGCAACCGCCTTCCATCGCAGCACCGCGTCGATGCCGACGCGGCGCAAACACGCGGCTGGCTGGGGCTGGGTGCTGCTGGCGCTGGTGCTCACGCAATGGCTGGGTGTCGTGCATGCCAGTTTGCACCCTGAACCCCCGCACGCAGCGCACACCCATGACACGTGGGTCCAACCGCCCGCCCAGCATGTCAACCAAAGCCTGGCCGAATTGCTGGGTGACTTGTACGGCGTCCATGGATCCGGGTCCGATTGCCGCCTTTACGACCAGATCAGCCATGGCGATTGCGTGTCCGCCGCGGCGCCGGTGCACCTGCCGTTGGCCGACCCGTTGGCATCGACGCCACCCTTGGCCCGTGGCCATGCGGGCGCCACGTCCGTGTGGGTACTGGCGCGTGGCCCTCCTGCCCCGCACTGAACAGGCCTGATCGGCATGCCCCTGCGCCACGTCGTGCAGGGGAACGCTGACTGCCCTCATCAGATCGGTTCAGCCGGCCCAGTTGGCTCAGCCGGCTCAGCCGGCTCTGTCGGCTCTCTCTGCTGGGACTTTTTCTCCAGCTAACCCGAGGGCGGTGCCACAAGGGCTTCGCCGACGACGCTTGCACGGAGGCACATGAATCGAATAGCGCCGGCGAGCGCGCGCCGCCGATGGCCCCTGGACGCGATTGCAACCCGATCCGCAGTCGGTCTTGCCGGCGAAACATGCCCGATGCACCTTCATCAACATTCCATTCATACGGGACCAATCATGTACACCTTTTTATCCCTGCCCGCCGCAAGCCTGCTGGCCATGGGCATTGGCCTGGGCACGCCAGTGCACGCGCAACAGAAGCCGCATTCCCACGGCAGCGTGGCCCTCGACGTGGCCATCGACAACCAATCCATCACGATCATGATGGAGGCGCCACTGGACAACTTCCTGGGCTTTGAGCGTGCACCGCGCACCGATGCCGAGCGCAAGCAGGTTGACGCTCTGGTGGCGCGCCTGAACGCTGCCGAATCCTTGTTCGTGCCGGACCCCGGGTCCGGTTGCACCGTGTCGCAGGTGACACTGCAATCGCAGGCGCTGGGTCTCGGAACCGCCAAGTCCGGCACACCGGCGTCAAGCAAGGCAGGTAAACAGACGGCACACGACGAAGAACACGCAGATATCGATGCGACCTTCGTGTTCGCGTGCACAGGGCCGAAGCAGGCCCGCTACATCGACGTCGCACTGTTCGGCGCCTTCAAGCGCATCCGGTCGATCGACGTGCAACTGGCCACCGGGGACGGTCAGTTCAAGCGCAAGCTGACGCGGTCGGCCAGCCGCCTGTCCTGGGGGAAATGACGACATGACCGGGCCCGTACTGGAAGTGACCGACCTGCGTTTCGCCTGGCCGGGCAGCAGCCAGGACTGCCTGTGCATCGACACCTTGAACATCCAGGAGTCGCAGAGCCTGTTCCTGTACGGGCCCAGCGGCGGCGGCAAGAGCACACTGCTGTCGTTGCTGGCCGGGGTGCTGCTACCCCGCAGCGGCGCCGTCTCGTTGCTCGGTAGATCCTGGTCCGACATGCGCCCGGGCCAGCGCGACCGGCACCGGGTCGACCATGTCGGCTACATATTCCAGCAGTTCAACCTGTTGCCCTACCTGAGCGTGATCGACAACACGATCGCACCGTGCCGGTTCTCCCCGCCACGCGCCAAGGTGGCGATCGAACGGTCAGGCTCCCTGCATGCGGCCGCGGAGTTCTGGCTCGGCAGCATGGGACTGCACGCGCGTGATTGGCACCGCCCTGCACGTGACCTGTCGGTCGGACAGCAGCAACGCGTCGCCGCGGCCCGCGCGCTGATCGGCGCTCCAGCGTTGGTGATCGCCGACGAACCGACCTCGGCGCTCGATGAAAACCGGCGCGACGCGTTCCTGGACCTGTTGTTGTCGTCCTGTCGTGCCACCCGCAGCGCACTCGTGTTCGTGAGCCATGACCAACGCATCGCCGGTCGCTTCGACCGGCAACTGCTGCTGGCGCAGATCAACCAGGCCGATATTGCCACGGAGCGCGAGTCATGAGTCGCACAGCCGGCCCAGGTTTCGCCGCGCGACGCGCGCCTGGCGGGGAAGTCCGATGATGCGCTTCCTCGTCTCGCTGGCCATGCGCAGTGCGTGGAATCGGCGCTTCACGCTCGCGTTGACCGTGTGTTCGATCGCTCTGTCGACTTTCATGTTGCTGGGCACCGAGCGGCTGCGCACGGACCTGCGCGGCAGTTTCACGTCCGCCCTGTCGGGCACCGACCTGATCGTCGGGGCTCGCACGGGGTCGGTGCAGCTGCTGCTGTACTCGGTGTTTCGCATTGGCGCGGCCACCAACAACCTGCGCTGGAGTTCGGTGCAGGCCATCGCCGCGCAACGGGGCGTCGCGTGGGTGATCCCGTTGTCGTTGGGCGATTCGCATCGGGGCTTTGCGGTGCTGGGAACCAGCGCGGACTACTTCCAGCTGTTTCGCCATGGCGATCGGCAGGCATTGCGCATGCAGGACGGCCGGCCGTTCTCCGACCTGTTCGAGGCGGTCGTCGGCGCCGAGGTGGCAGCGCGCCTGGGTTACCGGGTCGGGGACCGCATCACGTTGTCCCACGGTGGTGGCGAACTGAACCTGAACGACCATGCCGACAAACCCTTCGTCGTCATCGGCATCCTGCAGCCGACCGGCACGGCGGTCGACCGCACAGTCCACATCAGCCTGCAAGCCATGGAGGCCTTGCACGTGGACTGGTTTGCGGGTGCACCACTGCCCGGCGCGCGAATCAGTGCCGAACAGACACGGGCGCTGGACTTGCAGCCGAAGGCGGTCACCGCGCTGCTGGTCGGTCTGCACAACCGCGCCGCGGTGTTTTCGGTTCAGCGCAGCATCAACGGCTTCGTGGATGAACCGCTGATGGCGATCCTGCCCGGCGTGGCGCTGGACGAATTGTGGGACGTGATCGGCACCGGCGAGAAGGCCTTGTTGCTGATGTCCGCACTGGTGGCAGTCGTCAGCATGGCCGGACTCGTGTCGGTGGTACTGGCCAGCCTGGGGGAACGGCGCCGGGAACTGTCGGTGCTGCGTGCGGTGGGCGCGAGTCCGCGCAGTCTGTTTTTCCTTCTCACCGCCGAGGGTGTCACGGTCACTGCGTGCGGCATCGCGTTGGGCGTGCTGGCGCTTGCCGCCGCGACCGTGGCACTCGGGCCCTGGCTGCAATCACACTATGGTCTGACGGTGCATCTGGGCCAGCCGACACCGCTGCAAGGCCTGCTGCTGCTGGGTCTGCTGGCCTGCGGCTGGCTGGCCAGCCTGGTTCCGGGCTGGCGCGCCTACCGACTTTCATTGGCCGATGGCCTTTCACCCAGGAGTTGACCCATGCGCAAGCACACCACCCGCCTCTCCCTGTCGCGCCGCCACTGGCTGTTGCTCGCCGGTGCCAGCCTGGCAT
>CAZADK010000421.1:0-4459 GCA_964483855.1 uncultured Rhodoferax sp. | reverse complement strand
GTGATGATCAGCTGCACCTGGCCGGCAATCACGTCCAGCAACGCCGGCCCGGCGCCCTTGTAGGGCACATGGGTCATCTTGATGTCGGCCAGCAGGTTGAGCATCTCGCCGGCCAGGTGCGCCGGCGTGGCGACGCCGGCTGACGCGTAGTTGATGCTGCCCGGGTTGGCCTTGACGAGCTTGACCAGGTCAGCAACCGACTTGGCCTGCACCGACGGGTTCACAACCAGCACGTTGGATGCGGTGGCGATACGCGTGATCGGCATGAAACCGTTGGTCGCGTCATACGGCAGGCTCTTCTTGACGCTGGGCAGGATGGCCCACACCGAGGTCGTGCTCATGAACAGGTTGTAGCCATCGGGCGCGGTCCGCGACGCCGCTTCCGCCGCAAGCAACCCGGCAGCACCGGGCTTGTTCTCGACGATCACCTGTTGGCCCATGCTCTCGGACATCTTCTGCGCCAGCATGCGGCCCAGGATGTCGGGCGAGCCGCCCGGCGCGTCGGGCACGATCAGCCGGATCGGCTTGGTCGGGTAGGCCTGCGCCAGGGCGGCCGAAGCGGCCACCAGCGATGCGGCGGCCAGCAGACTGAACAGGGCGGTTTTCAGGGATCTCATCGTCGTCTCCGTTGGGTGAAGGAAAAATGGCTGCGTCGGTCGGGGCCGTTCGCAGAGCTGCGGGGAAAGTCGAAAACGCTTGTTGACCTGAGGCTGCGCGCATTCGGGTAGGGCTGGGCGATGCCGGGCGCAGGTGTCAGCGCAGCTCGATGCGGTAGCGATACCGATCACCACGCATGTAGGCCTGCCGAAACTCACCCGGCTTGTCGCCGACCAGGAAGCTGTGGCGCTCGACCAGGAACACCGGCGCCCCCGGCGCCAGACCCAGGTGCGCGGCGACCACGTCGTCCGCAACCACCGGTTCGAGCATCTCCTCGGCACGCAGGAACGCGAGCCCGAAACGTTGCTCGAGCAGGCCATAAAAGAACTCGTGCTCGATGTCGAGTTTGTCCAGGCCCGGTGCGATGGCAGCGGGAATGAAGCTGTTGGACACGGTCGCCGGAACACCGTCCATGAACTGCAAGCGGCGCACCTCGTAGACATGGTCGTGCTTGCCCAATTGCAGAATGTGTTGCAAGTCGGGCGTGGCGGGCTGGCGCTGGATGCCGAGCAGGCGCGAAAGGGCATCGTGGGGCACCGCGCCGACCCGGTAATTGCGATACGAACCGAGCACGCTGCCTTCGAACTTGGGCTTGGCCACGAAGGTACCGCGGCCCTGCCGGCGCACGATCAGGCCCTGGTTCTCCAGGTCGCCGAGCGCGCGGCGCAAGGTGCCACGGCTGACGCCGAAATGCGTGCACAGGTCGGGCTCGGACGGCAGGGCGTGGTCCGACTTCCATCGGCCCGACACGATCTGGCGGGTGATGTTCCCCTTGATCTGGTGATACAGCGGCAAGACTTCCTCGGGCTCGAGCACGGCCAGGCCGTCCATCAAGGGTTCGGGTTCGAAGGTATCGAGTGAAGCCATCGGCTCGGGTGTCTCCGGGTGCCGCCAGGCGGCGCCTTGCTCGTACACGCCAACCCCAACCAGCTGGGCAGGCCGCGTCACTTGTCTATACGTTTAAACGTATGATACGGGCAAGCCCTGCGGCGACGCAACCGGTCTTTTGCGATCAGGGCGCCTCGTCGTGCCCTGCCACCACCACCGGCAACCTTTCCACGACAAGACACCGCACCGATGACCCGCCCGCAAAACCTGCTGATCCTGATGTCGGACGAACACAACCCCAAGATCATGGGTTGTGCCGGCAACACCATCGTCCAGACGCCCCACCTCGACGCGCTGGCACGCAGCGGCACCCGTTTTTCTGCCGCTTACACCACCTGCCCGATCTGCGTGCCGGCGCGGGCCGCGTTTGCGACCGGCAAATACGTGCACCAGGTCGGTTACTGGGACAACGCGGACGGTTACGAAGGTGCCATTCCCAGTTGGCACCACCGGCTGCGCGAGCGCGGACACGAAGTGGTATCAGTCGGCAAGCTGCATTTCCGCGGTGCAGCCGGCGACGACCACGGTTTTTCTCAGGAGATCGTGCCGATGCACATCATCGACGCCACCGGCGACGTGAAGGGCCTGCTGCGCAGCGACATCCCGAAGCGCCACGGCGGCGACAAGATGGCCAAACTTGCCGGGCCGGGCGAATCCACCTACACCGTGTACGACCGTGACATCGCTGCGCGCGCGCAGATCTGGTTGCACGAGGCCGCGCAGCGCCAGCACGACAAGCCCTGGGTTTTGTTCGTGTCCTTGGTCGCACCGCACTTCCCGCTGACCGCGCCGCCGGAGTTTTACTACCGGTACTTCGACCAGGACCTGCCGGAACCAAAGCAATATGCGCCGTCCGAACGTCCGGACCATCCCTATCTGCGCGACTACGCGAACTGCGTCGATTACGACACGCACTTCAAGACGCCGCACGACGTCAAGCGCGCCCTGGCCGGTTACTACGGCCTGGTCAGCTCGATGGACGCAAACGTCGGCAAGGTGCTGGCCGCGCTGCACAAGACCGGCCTCGACGCGAACACCCGTATCGTCTACACCAGCGACCATGGCGACAACCTGGGCGCACGCGGCCTGTGGGGCAAGTCCACGTTTTACGAGGAATCCTCCGGCGTCCCGTTGATCGTTGTCGGCGACGACATACCGGCGCAGCGCACCGACGCCGTGCCGGTGAGCCATGTCGACATCTATCCGTGGATCTTCGAATGTGTCGGCGCACCAGTGCCCGACGACGACCATCCGGGACGCTCGCTGGGTGCGCTGGCGCGCGGCGAGGCTCCGGCCAAGCCGGTGGTGGCCGAGTACCACGCGATGAGCTCCACCGGCGCCGCCTTCATGCTGCGTGACGGACGCTGGAAATACCTGCACTATGTGAACTACCGGCCCCAGTTGTACGACCTGGAGTCGGACCCGGAAGAACTGCACGACCTGGGCCAGGACCCGGCCTATACCGACGTGCGGCAGGACTGCCACCGCAAGCTGCTGACGTTCTGCGACCCGCAGGAGGTCGATGCCCGCGCCAAGGCACGCCAGGCCGAACTGCTCGCGCGTGCCGGCGGGCGCGAGGCGGCCATCGCGCGGGGCGACCTCGGCTTCTCGCCGGCGCCCGGAACCAAGGCAGAATTGGATTAGGGTCGGGCCCCGACTGCGGCCCGGCATGCGCGGCCCGCGCCCATGCCACAACCTGTTTTGTGGAGAAGGCATGCGCATATTTCAGATCCGTTCCGCTGGCGTCGTGGAAACCGACACGCTGCCAACCACGATGCCGCAGGGCGCAGTCGTCTGGATCTCCTGTTCGCGCGAGGAGTTCGAGGCCGGCCAGCAGCAGATCCAGTCCACGCTGCTTGCGCTGCAGGGCCTGCAACTGGTGGGCCTGCATGTCAGTGACCTGCTCAATACGCAATTGCCGTCGCGCTACGACTACACCGCGCAGTACGACCTGCTGGTGTTCCGGCGCCTGGCCAACGCCACGGCGGCCACTTCGCGTGCCGAGACAGCCTTACCGGGCCAGGGCGCGGTGCGCCGCACCGGGCCGCCCATCCTGCGCCGCATCGACACGAATCCGGTCGGGTTTGCGCTGTTCGACAACCTGTTGCTGAGCGTGCACCCAGCCGATTGCGCGGTGCGCGACGCCTACGCCGCAAGGTTGCTCGCAGCCCACAGCGACCCGGTGCGCGAGGGTAATGCCCGGCTTCCCGCCAGCTCCGCAGACCTGATGCTGCGGATCGTGAACCAGATCGTCGACCAGTATCTGGCGCTGCGCCGCGACCTCTCGCGCCAGCTCGACCATTGGCAGGCCGAACTGCTGTCGCCCCGGACCCGCTTCACCAACTGGAGCGCGTTGCTGGACGCGCGACTGGCCCTGCATGCGCTGGACGATATCGCCGACGACCAGCGCACCGCGATCCAGGACTGGACCGCCGCCCTGGCCAGTTGGCCACCGGCCACCACCAGCGCAGGCCAGCGCGACCACGACCTGCTGCAGGTGCACAGCCGCGACGTGCTCGAACACATCGAACGTGTCGTGCGCCACGTGCGCCGGCTCGAGCAGAACGCCGAAACGACGGTGCAGATGCATTTCAGCGCCCAGAGTCACCGCACGAACCAGATCATGCGCACGCTGACGGCGCTCACCGCGGTGTTCCTGCCGCTGAACCTGATCACCGGCTTTTTCGGCATGAACTTCGACTTCTTGCCACTGGTGCACCGCCAGACCGGCATCTGGTGGGCCACCGGCATCATGTCCCTGGTCGCCGCGGTGCTGATCGCGGTGTTCTGGCGCAAGCATTACCTGGCGCGCACCCGGCTCTGACGCCGACGCTGTTGCCGGGTAGACCAGGTCAGATATCAGTCAGCGCCAGCCGCTCGGTTGCGAACACCCGCTGCACCGCGGGGCGCTCCA
>CAZADK010000420.1:0-4474 GCA_964483855.1 uncultured Rhodoferax sp. | reverse complement strand
CGTCGTCAACCCCGTTTCGCAGTGCCGCCGAACTGGTCACCGGCATCGACATGCCGGCAGCGCCGATTGGTGCTTTGCGCCAGCGCCTGACGGACGGCCTGGCCGGGCTCGGCGCCGCGCCGCAAAAGATCGTCGTGTTCGGTTGCCAGCACGGCGCCGACGTCACCGCCCTTGCGGGACCCGATGTACTGCCACTCGACTTGATCTGTACCGCCCAGATGCCACCCTCCTTTATTGAATACGCATTGCGTGACGGCGCCGCTGGCGTGCTCGTGACCGCCTGCCTGGAAGGCGGCTGCGCCTACCGCCTGGGTCAGCGCTGGACTGCGCAACGGCTGCAGGGAACTCGCGAGCCGCATTTGCGCACCGGCGTGCCAGGCGAGCAACTGGCGACCGCCTGGGCCGACTGCGGTGACGCAGACACGCTGCGGTCTGCGCTCGACGCCCTGCGCGCACGCCTTGTCCCCATCGTCACGCCTCAGGCCCGCACCGCGGTGCAAGCGCATGGCTGAGCGGCAGACCACCGGCGTCATGACCTGGATCGGCCAGGCCCTGCTGTATGGCGTATTTGCACTGATCATCGGCGTCTTCTCGTCATGGCCGCCCTACCACTACCTGGAACCCGGCCAGGCCCTGATCAAACTCAGTTTCAACCACCAGGGCAAGCTGGTGGCCGACTGCCGCGATGTCAGCGCCGAGGAGCAGGCCAAGGTCCAGCCCACCATGCGCCGGACCAAAATCTGCCCGCGCGAACGCTCTCCGATCACGGTCGAGCTTGAACTCGATGGCGCCACCGTGCTGCGCACCGTGGCACAGCCGTCCGGGCTGTCGCGCGATGGCGCGTCGACCACCTACCACCGCATGCAGGTCGCGGCAGGCACGCACCAACTGGTGGTCCGGCTCAAGGACGACGCGCGCAGCGCCGGCTTCGACTACCAGCATCAGGCCAGCGTGACGCTCAAGCCGGCGCAGATCCTGGTTGTCGACTTCAATCCGAGCCAAGGCGGAATCACACTGCAATGACCATACCCAGCAACGCCTTTCCGCTGCACGCTGGTGCGCTGGCGGCGCTATCGCACGCCGGCCACCACTATCCGATCGCGGTGCCACGCGACACGCGCCGCGCGCTGGCGCGTGCCTGGTTGTGGCTGGGCCTGCTGGCGTTGATCGGCTCGGGCCTGTTCTCGCTGCTACTGGTGTTGTCGCGTACACCGGTGATCAACCAATGGCTGCCCGGTACCGACTTCTTTCGCGTCGCGCTGGTGGTGCACGTCGACCTGTCGGTGCTGGTCTGGTTCGCCGCCCTGGCAGGCATGCTGTGGAGCCTCAACAACGCGTCACGGGGCCAGCACTGGGACTGGCTGGCGCTGGCCGGTTGCGGCGCCGGCGCGGCGCTGATGGCACTCTCCGCGTTTATCGGTAGCGGCGCACCGATCATGGCCAACTACATCCCGGTGCTGGAGCGGCCATTGTTCATGATCGGCCTGGTCGCGTTTGCCGCCGCCACTGCCGTGCTGGTGCTGCGCAGCCTGGCGGCGGCGCCCAAGCCCGGACGGGTGATCGACGGCCAGGGCGCACTGCGCTTCGGGCTCAATGCGGCAGCCGTATCGGCCGCGGTCGCACTGGGCGCATTTGCCTGGTCATTTGCAGTCGTGCCCGGCAACCTGTCCGGCAAGGCCTATTACGAGATCCTGTTCTGGGGTGGCGGTCACGCGCTGCAATTCACCTGGACACTGTTGATGCTGGTCGGCTGGCTGGCCCTGGCCAGCGCCAGTGGCGCGCGGCTGATGATCAGCCCGCGCATCACCGTGCTGATGTTCGTGCTGGCACTGCTGGCGGTGTTCGTCACACCCTATGCCTACCTCGCGTACGACATCGCATCGGTCGAACACCGCGCGCTGCTGACCTGGGCCATGCGGGTCGGCGGGGGATTGGCCATCGCGCCGATCGCACTGGCCGTGGTGCTGGGCCTGGCCGGTGCGCCAGCCGCGAACGCCACGGCCCGGCCCTTGCGCGCCGCCCTGGTCTGGTCGATCGTCCTGTTCGCGTCCGGCGGGGTCATCGGCATCTTTATCCAGGGCTCGAACGTTCGCATTCCGGCGCACTACCACGGCTGCATCGTGGGCGTGACGTTGGCGCTGATGGGCTTGGCCTACCACCTGCTGCCGCGACTGGGATATGCGACACCGACGAGCCGGATGGCGGCCTGGCAACCGGTGCTGTACGGCATTGGCCAACTGATGCACATCAGCGGCCTGGTCTGGTCTGGTGGTTATGGGGTGCAGCGCAAGGTGGCGGGTGCCGAGACGGTGTTGCGCAGCCCCGGCGAAATTGCCGGTATGGGTTTGATGGGTCTGGGCGGGCTGATCGCTATCGTCGGCGGACTATTGTTCGTGCTGGTGATGTTGCGCGCAATGCGCCAGGTGGCACCGGACGACAACCCGTCGCGAGGTCCACCGTGATCGCCCGGCTGCAGTCGGCATTGCAATGGGTCTTCATGCAGGTGGAGGCGTTGTTCAACCGCGCGTTCGGCGACCGGGTGAACCCGCTGTATCACCTGGGGTCCATCACCTTCTGGTTGTTCTGGCTGGTCGCCGGCAGTGGTCTGTACCTGTACGCGTTCTTTGAAACCGGCGTGGCTGGGGCCTACGACTCGGTGCAAGCACTGACCCATGACCAGTGGTTCGCCGGAGGCATCCTGCGCAGCGTGCACCGCTACGCGTCGGACGCCATGGTGCTGACCATGCTGCTGCACATGGTGCGGCATTTCGCGTTCGATCGCATGCGCGGCTGGCGCTGGTTTTCCTGGGTCAGTGGCGTGGCGCTGATCTGGGGCGTGTATGTGTCCGGTATCAACGGCTACATGCTGCCGTGGGATCAGTTGGCGCAGTTCGTCATCGTCGCCTCATTCGAATGGCTCGACTGGCTGCCGGGAACCGGCGGCGCGCTGGCGCGCAATTTCCTCTATGCCTCCAGCGTCAACGACCGCTTCTTCTCGCTGCTGGCCTTCATGCACATTGGCGTGCCGCTGGTCGTGCTGCTGCTGATGTGGGTCCATGTGCAGCGCATTCCCAAGGCCAGCACCAGCCCGCCACGTCCGATCATGCTGAGCCTGACCGCGACACTGCTGATTCTGTCGCTGGTGCGCCCGGCGCTCAGCCAGGGTGGCGCGGCTTCGCTGGGCGTGTCGCCCACAACCCTGCAACTCGACTGGTTCTACCTGACGGTGTTCCCGCTGCTGTACCTGTGGCCAATGGCGCAGGTGTGGGCCGTGCTGGCCGGCGCCACGGCGCTGCTGGCCCTCGTGCCCTGGTTGCCGCCGCGCTGGCGACGCTCAACGGCCGCCAGCGAGTTCAGCATGACCGTCGACGACGGAACACAGGCCTATCCGGTGCGCGCCGGCGAAACCCTGCTGGACGCCGGCCTGCGCGCCGGGCTGGACCTGCCCTATGAATGCCGCAACGGCGCCTGCGGCTTGTGCCTGTGCACGGTGCACCACGGTAGCGTGGACCATGGCCCGTTCCAGGCCAGTGCGTTGCCCGAGTCGCTGCGCGCACAGGGTCAGACGCTGATGTGCTGCGCCACGGCGCGCTCCGACGTGGCGATCGAGGTGGTGCGTGTCGACGGACACCAACGCCCAGCGCTACGCACCTACGAAGGCCGTGTCGAGACGCTCGAGCATCTGAGCGAAGACCTGATCCGGCTCACGCTGTCCTTGCCCCAGGGCGAGCGCATGGCGTTTGTTGCGGGGCAATACATCAACATCATCCTGCCCGACGGGCAGCGACGCGCCTATTCATTCGCGAACGCGCCACACGACAACAAGCACATCGAACTGCATGTCGGCCGGGTTCCGGACGGACGCTTCACCGGTCACGTATTCAACACGCTGAGGGTCGGCGACGCGCTGCAGTTCGAGGGACCATTGGGCCGGTTCATGCTGCGCGAGAGCGAACTACCGATCCTGTTCGTGGCCGGCGCTACCGGTTTTGCACCGGTCAAGAGCATCATCGAGGACGCTTTCCACACCGGACTGCGCCGTCCGATGTGGCTGTACTGGGGCGTGCGCAATCGCGGCGGCCTTTACCTCGCCGCGCTGGCCGAACGATGGCAACGCGATCACGCCAACTTCCATTTCGTTCCGGTACTGTCGCAGTCCGATCCGGCCGACGACTGGCACGGCCGCCAGGGACTGGTCCACGAGGCGATGCTGGCCGACTTCCCCGACATGCGCGGCTACGAGATCTATGTCTGCGGTTCGGTCCGGATGGTCGAGGCGGCCGTCCCGGCATTCATGGACCACGGTCTGGACACGGAGCTGTGTTTCACCGACGCATTCGTTCCCGCCTCCACCCGACCGGCGACCGGGCCGGATTGAACGAGGTTCGCGGACGCGGCAGTCGAGGCGCAGGTACTGACCGTGAATAGGAAAATCAAACGGCATGTTTTCGTGCCCACCGGCACGGGCTCGCCC
>CAZADK010000419.1:0-4481 GCA_964483855.1 uncultured Rhodoferax sp. | reverse complement strand
GCATGCCGCGTTGCTCGACATCACCCGGATCGAAGCCCCATTCGCTGACGACTCCGGGATATTGAAACTCGGAATCGGCGTGCACCACGTCGTCGCCCGCGCGGGTGCTGATGACCATGCTCTCGACGCTGATGGTCTGAAAGAAGGCGAAATTCTGCAGGTAGATCGGCAGCCCATCGACCAGGGGCGCAAACTTCATCTCGTTGACGGCCGGATTGTCCTCGCCGCCCAGCAGCTGCGTGGGCGCCAGGAACTGCAGCGAGACGCCAATGCCGACCAGGCGGATCACGCCATCCGGGAACTCGACCACCACCTTGCCCGCCGCCGGCGTGCCATCGAGCGCGCTTTCGATCGCGGTGGCGATGTCCAGTGCCAGGTCGCTGATCTTCTGGTTCGCCAGATCCGGCGGCACGGTGACGGCGTAGTCGACACCGTCGATGCGCAGCGTGAACTCGGCCACTCGGGGCAGCACGCCGTCCTCGACCGCACGTGAGTCGGCCGACACCGCCTCGCCGTTGGGCACGAAGCGCTGGTTGGCGGTGTCCCACTGCAGCGAGCTGAACTCATAGCGGTGCAGGAAGCGGTTCCAGCGGATGGCCACGTTGTCGGGCACGCTGCGGCCCTGCTGGTCGTAGTCGCCGCCCCAGTACAACACACGGTCGTTGCCGGCACCGCCGTCGAAGCGGTCGGTCAGGGTCGGGATGAAGGTGTCGGTCGTGCCCCGGATGAAGGGCAGGCCGTCGGTGATGAGCTGGAAGGTGTCGTCGCCATCGCCGCCGAACAGCAGGTCTTCGGCCTGGCGGTCATAACCACCCGACAGCACGTCGTTGCCGCCCTGGCCCAGGATCCAGTCTTCACCGGCACCGCCCATCAGCACGTCGTCGCCGGCACCGCCCAGGATGACGTCGCGCCGCACGGTCTCGGTGCGGGTAGTGAACGACGACACAGCCGGATCGGCCGCATCGAGTTTCAGCGTCAGGTCGTATTGGGTTGGAACGCCATTGCCGGACGCGACCTTGATCAGGTAGTCGCCAGCCGCCAGGCCGCCGATGTCGAGCACGCCCTGGCGTTTGCCGGACAGGTCGATCTCGAGGTTGCCCAGATAGCGCCGCTCATCCACCGTCAGCGTGCCCGCGTCGTCGCCGGTGCCGACACGGGTCACCAGGTCGTAACGCGCCGGGCCGCCCAGTGAACGCACCTTGATGAAATAGTTGCCGGCCAGCAGGCCTTGCAGCGACACATTGCGCGCGATCTGGCCCAGCTTGTCGGCCGTTGCGACCAGGGCGACACCGCCCGTCGCCGGTTGGTAGATCTCCAACACCAGCGAGTCCACGCTGGCCAGGTCGGTCAGCAGGCCGATGCGGTCATCCTCGCCCGCTGTCTCGTTCAAGGTGAAGCGGAACCAGTCGACATCGCCCTCGTCCGAGACGCCGGGGCCGCGGTCGATGCTCAAGCCGCGCACCCGGAACAGGTTCTGGATTGCCTGTGCATTGTCGAAACGGTAGGCATTGGCGCTGCTGTCGTTGGGCAACACGCCAGGCAGGCTGCCGGCGTCGACACCGTCCCTGGACACGATGGTTGCCGCTTCGCCGAGCGAGGTGGCACTGCCGCCGGCCAACGAGAACAGTTCAAGGCCCAGGCCGTCGAGGTCGGAGGCGCTGCTGGCCAGGATCTGCGCATCTGCCGCGGCCGCGCCGCTGAGCGTGAAGCGGAACCAGTCCAGGTCCAGCGGGTTGTCCAGCGTCAGGCCCTGCAGCGTCACGCTGGAGGCCAGGCCGCCCGGCTCGCCGATCTGATAGGCCAGCTCCGGCAGGTCGTTGCGGGTGCCGCTCTAGGCCTTGTCGACCAGAATGGCGCTGCCACTCATGATCCGGACCCGGTCGTCACCATCGCCGGCGTCGATCCAGACCGTCTTTTGCACCGTGGGACCGACGTATATGTCGTCATCGCCACCCAGCGCATCGATCAGGATCACCTCGAAACCGGTCTCCCGCGGCAGCAGCGACTCCTCCAGTACCAGGGTGTCGAAACGCAGCTGGGCCAGTTCCTTCTGGCGCGCGAGCTTCTGCTCGGTGGTGAGCAGGCTCGGGTCGACATAGGAGACCAGTTCATTGGCCTTGTATTTCTCCAGCCCCTCCTGGTCGGCCAGCACCTGGTCGATGTTGAAGCTGATGTCCTCCGGGCTCCAGATCGGCTGCCCGTTCGCGCCCAGCGCGCCATAGTCGAGCGTCACCGACGCCGCAAAACTGGACAGGTCGCCGTTGACCGTGCGCCGCGTCACCAGGTGCTTGTCGCGCAGCAGTCCAGGCTCGGTGACGTAATCGACCTTGATCTCGTCGTCCGCTCCGGTGCCGCCGACATACCAGACCTGGCCCGACTCCTTGGCGTATTCCTTCCACTGGTCGCCCAGCAGGCCACCGTCGAGCGACTCGAACAGGCTGCCGTCGGCGCGGAACATGCGGTCGTCGCCGCCATTGCCGAACAGGAAGCCGACGGTCGTACCGCCATACAGCTCGTCGTCGTCCTCCGAGCCCAGCATGCGGTCCAGGCCGGTGTCTTCGAGCCCGTACAGCACGGAGCTGCCGTCCGTGTCCCGCAGGCCATTGCCGTCCAGGTCGCCGTTGTCATTGCGCATGCGTCCATCGGCGCCAACAAAGACGCCGAACTGGCGCAATGTCAAAGTCAGGCTCGCGCCGAACTGCACGGACGACAGCGTGAAATAGTGCCCAGACCCCTGCAGCACCGAACCGGCCACGACGCGGCCGGCCAGGGCGCCGGCATTGATACGCGTGTTGATCAGCGCGATCAGCTGGTTCAGCGTGGAGAAGGACGCGGTTTCGGCTGCCGTAAAGTTGAAAACGACCGCGTCGTCCCCGTCGATGGCCAGTGCGAAACCCATGTCGGCGCGCAGTCGCCCGTCGGTGGACACCGCATCGATGGCCTTGAGCAAGGCCACCGTCGTGTCGGTGCCAACCGAGTTGCCGGCCAGCAGGTGGAGTTGGGTCACCAGCGGGTTGGGGTCGACGCTCCAGGAGAACATCTGGTTCTCGCCCGGGCCGCCGATCAGGTCGTCGGCGCCCTGGCCGCCAAAGATCACGTCTTGCTCACTGGGCGAACCGGTGGTTCCGCTGTTGCCCCACAACCGGTCATCGCCGCCGAAGCCGTAGATCAGGTCGCTGCCGTTGCCGCCGTCGATACGGTCGCGCGCCTCGGCCCCCAGCAAGGTGTCGTTGCCGGGCCCGCCATCGATGACACCGACATAGTCGTTGCTGCGCGCGATCAGGTCGCCAAGATTGAGCTTCTCGACCGCCCGGCCGCTGTTGTCCAGGCCACTGCCCTGGCGGAACTCGATGCGGTCGTTGCCGGAGAGTCCGGCAATGCGGATCTGCTCGACCAGGGGCGTGCCGCTGGTCTGCCCGGCTTGCACGGGTGCGCGCCAGGGCATGAAGATGTCGCGCCCGTTGTAGTCGAAATGCAGGATGCCCGCCGCGCGTCCGTCGTCGCGTCCGGCGGCGGTCTGGCCGATCAGGATGGTGTCGCCGACCACCGGCGTGCCCAACACCATCAGGATGTCGGTCGCGTTATCGTCGACCACGTCGGCGAACTGGTCGTTGCCGAAGTGGCCGTCGATGACATCGCCAAACTGGGTGTACAGCGGGCTGACGTCGCCGATGATGAGGTCGATGCCGCCGCCGCCGTAAAGGGTGTCGATGCCGTCCTGGCCTTCCAGCCAGTCGGTGTCGCCGCCGCCCCAGATCAGGTCGGCGCCGCCGCCGCCGAAGAGTTGGTCCTCGCCGCTGCCGCCGTGCATTTCATCGGCGGCGCCGCGGGTATCGGCGAAGTTGTTGCGCGCATAGGTCGGCCCCGAAAGGTAGTCGCCATGCAGGTAATCGTTGCCGCTGTCGCCGATCAGCACATCCTGGCGCAGATTGCCATACAGCCAGTCGCCGCCCGCACCGCCGTGCAGCTCGTCGCCGCGCAACAGGTATTCGGCTGCCAGTTGGGCCGGGCTTCCCGCCACGGTGAGCGCGGCCCAGGCGTACAGAAAGTCGATGCCCTCGCCGCCGAACAGGCGCTGGCCGGTCGTGCGCTCGCTGGAGGTGGCCGCCAGGTTGACGCCGGTCGGCCCGCCGAACAGGTAGTCGCTGCCGCCGTCGCCATAGAGCTGGTCGATGCCCTCGTCGCCGCGGATGACCGGGTTCGGCGCCTTGACGCTGTAGTCGCCACGCAGGTTGTCGTTGTTGGCGCCGCCGCGCACGATGTCGTTGCCGCCATTGCCTTCGACCTCGTCGTTGTTGACGCCGCCGTCCAGGTAGTCGTCGCCGCTGCCGCCGCGGATGAAGTCGACGCCGCCCTGGCCGAAGATCCAGTCGGTGCCATCGCCGCCGTCGATGATGTCATTCATGTCGGCGATGTTGAGGTCGAGGTCGGCCCGCATCTCGGCGAACTCGTCGGGCAGATCGAAGCGGTTGCGTGTGCTC
>CAZADK010000418.1:3282-4486 GCA_964483855.1 uncultured Rhodoferax sp. | reverse complement strand
ACTTCATCGCGGCCATCGAAACCTGCGAGCGGATCTGGAACCTGGAACGCGAGTTCAACCTGGCCGCTGGCCCGAGCATGAAGGACGACACGTTGACCAAGCGCCTGCTGACCGAACCCGCTGCGAGCGGCACCGGCAAGGGATTGGTGTAGGCCACAGCCGCGACCCGCTGAGCCCGTGCAGTGGCAATGCGCCACAAGCCAGGCGCAGCAGGTGCGCCGGCTCGAGTGTCCGGGCGTGACCAGAAAAATGGCCAGCAAGACACTGCACAATAGTCGGCTATGGCCACGAGAAGCAAGAAAACAAGCACGGAAGCGGCGCAAACCGCAGCCAGCTACGAGCACAAGGGCGCGGAAGCGCTGATTCGTCCGGAAGTGGGTCTGCAATCGCGCTTCAAGAAGCGCAAGCCGCCGGCCCGTTATGCCTACGATCCGTCGCTGGCGCCCACGATGCAGTGGGACACCGGTAACCCGGTGCGCGACCGCGGTGAGACCTTGATTGCACGCATTGAGGTCCTGGCCCATGCTTTGGCGGTGGCGACAGATGCCCAGGCGCGCGAACCACTGCTGGCCGATCTGCGCGCGGCGACCGCAGAGCTCAAGGCCATGTCACGGCCGTTTCTGGAATGGGCCGGCAAGGCTGAGCGGTTGAGCTTCGAAGTGCCGACGCTGCCCTTGTTCATCCACGAGCGCCTGTCGACCCAGGCCATTTTGGAAAGCCTCAAGGGTTTCCAGGCCGGCGGGCAGATGGCACTGGACTTTTTTGGACACCCGGACCGCGACATGGCCGAGCAGCTGCTCAAGGCCTATGAATACCCCAACGGCTGGTTCAACCGCATGATTCTGGGTGATAGTCTGGTGGTGATGAACTCGCTTCTGCAATACGAGCACATGGCCGGCCAGGTGCAGATGGTCTACATCGACCCGCCCTATGGCGTGAAGTTCGGCAGCAATTTCCAGCCCTTCGTGCGCAAGCGCGACGTGACGCACGGCGCCGACGACGATTTGACGCGCGAGCCCGAAATGGTGAAGGCCTACCGCGACACTTGGGAACTGGGCCTGCACTCCTACCTGACCTATCTGCGCGACCGGCTGCTGCTGACGCGCGAACTGCTGACCGACAGCGGCAGCGTGTTCGTGCAGATTTCAGACGAGAACCTGCACCATGTGCGGGAGGTGATGGATGAGGTGTTTGGGGCGGAGAA